>JBEDEY010000180.1:0-17158 GCA_041175425.1 Bacteroidota bacterium
ACCTCTGCCCTTGAGCGTGACGAATTAGCTTTTCTCCGTATGGGATTTGTAATTGGTTAAAATGGATTGCCATCCCTCCTCCTGGAGCTCTAAACTATTCTCGTTTTCAGCATCAAAGACAATTTGGACCAAGGTTCCTTCAGCTAAGTCACTAAACGAGATTTCAGCTTCTCGTTGATCCATGAAAACATACTTGATTTTTACGAGTGGAACTACCTCGGTATACTCTCCTTCAAAGTCAAACCCAAAACTTCCATCCTTCGCTTCCATCCGCCAAGAAAACTTCCCTCCAACGGCCAGGTCATTGCTGGCTGCCGGGCAGCACCAGTCTTCGGAAGCAAAATTCCATTGGACAATGTGCTTGGGTTCGGTGTAATGTTCCCAGGCTTTCTTTCGACTTGCCAACAGGATCGTTTGAATTGTGATTTTGGAAAAAGACATCTGTACTTTTTTGAGAGAAATTCTAAAGTTAGGAGCGTACTGGCTTGAAACTAAAAATCATCTTCTTACAAACTCATCATTTCTTTAAATCGGGCAGCCTGTCTACGGCTCACCTCAATGCGATCTCCTCCTTTGAGGGTTACGACCAATCCACCGTTAAACCAGGGCTCAATGGCCTCCACCCAGCCTAGATTAATGATGTGCTTGCGGCTCGCTCTGAAAAATGACTTCTCGTCCAATCGCTCGTCCAAGGCATTCAAGGACTTGTGAATCATCGGTTTGAAGTTGTCGAAATACACCTTGATGTAATTGCCATCCGACTCAAAAAGGCGCACATTGGAAAGTCGTACAAACCAACAGCGGTCTCCATCCTTCACAAATACCTGATCCTCTAAGGTCAGTTTCTTCTGGCTACCCAGACCTTCCTGTCCTTCTCTCTTGGCAATGCCCTCCATTTTTCCCTGAAGCTTCTGCACGGCATCCTCCAATCGCTTCGGCTCAATGGGTTTGAGTAAGTAATCCAAGGCATTCACTTGGAAGGCCTTAAGCGCGTACTCGTCGTAGGCAGTAGTAAAGATGACATGCGGGAGTTGATCTAGCTCCTCCAAGAGGTCAAAGCCTGTTTTTTCAGGCATTTGAATGTCTAGAAAAATCACATCCGGCTGGAGTTGATCAATTTTTTCTTTGGCATCCTCCACATTCACTGCTTCGCCTACCACTTCTACCGTTTCCAGCTGATTCAATAAATTGATTAGCTCCTTACGGGCCAAACGTTCGTCATCAATTACCAGGGCTCTCATATCAATCGAGTTATTTAGTCTAAAGTAAGTCTTTGTTTCGGAATTTTTATTTCTGTAATCACAAATTGGTCTCCAGCGTTGAAGATTCGGAAGCTTGCCTGATCGCCGTACAAGAGCGTCAAGCGCTGTTGGGTGTTGTCTATCCCGTGCCCTTCTTCTTCTCTTCGTTTGCTAGCCGGCAAGGGCGCGTAATGTCCACTATTTTTTACCTGAATGTACAGTTCATCTTGCAGGCCTTCCCTACATTTAATTTCAATCAGCCCGCCCTTGACCAAATTGGAAATGCCGTGCTTGATGGCATTTTCCACAATGGTCTGCAGCATCATCGGGGGAATTTTATAGCTGTATGCTCCCTCCTCAATCTGGTAGTCTACCTGCAGGCGCTCTTCGAAACGGATGGACTCCAAGGCTAGGTAATCCTTCACCGTGGCCAGCTCATCCGCGAGGTCTATCACCTGCTTTTTGTCCAGCATCAGAGAAAAACGAAGCATATTCGAAATCCGGGTAATGGCAGATTTGGCTTTGACAGGATCCTCATCGACCAAGGCACGCACTGAATTCAAGGCATTGAATATAAAATGGGGATTGAGCTGACTCTTCAAATGATTGAGTCGGATCTCATTGATTTTGGCCTCGTAACGGAGTGTTGTATTGTAATTATCCAAAAAGTGTAAGACAAAATAAAGGAGCACCCAAAACCCGTAGTAGAGAAAACTCACAAACAAGTTGACCGAAATCACCAGTGCACGAAAATCGAAACCAGGGTTTAGCGTACCAAAAGCCAAATTGATGAGCACCTGAGCCAGGACGTTGCTCACCGCCAATAGGCCTACTGCTACCAGCACTTGGGAGATCAAACGGAAGATTCCTAGACGAAACCAGTCGTACGATTTGATGAGAAGTCGGAAAGCATGGGTAGAAAGGAGGTAAAAAGCAGCCAAGGCCACAAAAGCCCAGGTTTGCAGGGGAGAAATTCCCTCAGATAAGGAAGCAAAAAACACATTGACAAAAGCAAAGCTTCCCCAGCCCAATACCTGCAATAGCCAATAGAGTGTGCTCCTGTTCATGCTTGTCAAAGTTAACCAAGGAAACCAAGCAAGGCTTCCCAATTTGATAAGAGGGCGAACGGCTTGATTTTAAGCCTATTTTCAGCGATGTAATTCCTGCTTCAAGAATCTTCCGGTGTGACTGTCAGGATGAGCAGCCACTTTTTCTGGGCTCCCCTGCACCACCACGGTTCCTCCTTTGTTCCCTCCTTCAGGACCCATGTCGATCAGGTAGTCTGCCACCTTGATCACATCTAGGTTGTGCTCGATGACCAAGACAGTATTGCCCTTATCCACTAGTTTTTGGAGCACATTCATCAACAAGTCAATGTCTTGAAAATGCAAGCCCGTGGTCGGCTCATCCAAAATATAGAAGGTTTTGCCTGTGTCTTTTTTGGACAACTCGGTGGCCAACTTTACCCGCTGCGCCTCGCCTCCAGAAAGTGTCGTGGCATGCTGTCCTAGGGTAATGTACCCCAATCCCACCTCACTCAGGGTAATGACCTTTCGAAGGATCTTGGGTTGAAATTCAAAGAATTCGACTGCCTGCTCTACCGTCATGTCCAAGACATCGGAGATCGACTTCCCTTTAAAGCGCACCTCTAGGGTTTCTCGGTTGTACCGCTTCCCTTTGCAAGTCTCGCATGGAATGTGCACGTCTGGAAGAAAATCCATCTCCACCAGCTTCATTCCCGCTCCTTCACAATCCTCACAGCGTCCACCCTTCACGTTGAAAGAAAACCTTCCCGGCTTGTAGCCACGAATCTTGGACTCAGGAAGCTCTGTAAATAGCGTGCGAATGTCCGAAAACATGCCCGTATACGTAGAAGGATTCGATCGAGGTGTTCGGCCAATGGGGCTTTGATCCACTTCAATCACCTTGTCCAACTGCTTCAATCCGTCAATGCGGTCAAAAGGCATGGGTTCCTTCTTGGAGTTGTAAAACTCCCGATTGAGCAAAGGGAATAAGGTCTCGTGAATTAAGGTACTCTTCCCACTACCCGATACTCCAGTAACTACAATCAAGGTGCCCAGAGGAAAGGCAACCGTCACATTTTTCAAATTATTCCCTCGAGCGCCTTTCAAGACCAACTGCTCTCCAGTTCCTTCCCTTCGGGTACTAGGTATGTCCAAGCCAATTTTTCCTTGCAGGTAGCGGGCCGTCACCGAGTCTGACTTCAGCAATTCGGCAGGGGTGCCCGAAGCCACCACATGCCCGCCATGTCTTCCTGCTCCTGGACCCATGTCGACGATGTAGTCTGACTCCAGCATCATGTCCTTGTCGTGCTCTACCACTAGGACTGAGTTGCCCAAGTCTCGAAGTCGCTTCAAGGCCTGAATCAATTTCACATTGTCTCGTTGATGGAGACCAATGCTGGGTTCATCCAAAATATAAAGCACGCCAACCAGCTGAGTACCGATCTGGGTGGCCAAGCGAATACGCTGCGCCTCACCCCCTGAGAGGGTTCGGAGGGGTCTATTCAATGAAAGGTAGTCTAGTCCAATGTCCAAAAGGAAGCCGATGCGCTTCCGGATTTCTTTGAGCACCTCTGCTCCGATGCGTTGCTGCTTCTCGGATAAGCGGCTTTCAAGTCCTTCAAACCAATCTGAAAGCCCTTGGATATCCATCACCGATAGCTCTCCGATGTGGGTCCCGTCCAACTTAAAATGAAGGGCTTCTTTTTTGAGTCGATAGCCCTGGCATTCTGGGCAGATTTTAGAAACCGTAAACTCCGCCACCCATTCCTGGATTTTGTCGGAGCTGCCTTCTTGGTACTTCTGGAGAAAATTGATAATCCCCTCAAATGTCGTGTTCCACTGGGTACCCGGATATTTCACAGAATCTACGGCCACCTCAATCTTGTCGCCATACAAGAGTACCTCCACTACGGCTTCAGGAAGGTCTTTGATCGGGGTACTCAAACTGCATTTGTAATGCTTCAGGAGTGCTTCAATCTTTTTGAAGATCCAAATGTCCCGGTACTCCCCAAGAGGTGCAATCCCACCACGGGTAATGCTCAAATTGGGATCGGGAAAAATGCTTTCGCGCGTGATTTCTTCGATTACGCCTAGGCCGTTGCAGCTGGGGCAAGCTCCATAGGGAGAGTTAAAAGAAAAGCTATTCGGTGCTGGCTCCTCGTAGGAAAGGCCCGTTTCGGGATCCATGAGGTATTTGGAGAAATAGTGGATTTCTCCGCTTTCTTCCCGAACCATCAGCACTCCTTTGCCGTGTTGCAAGGCGGATTTGAGCGATTGGGTAATTCGAAACCGATCGTCCTCCTCCGCTACGATGCGGTCAATGACGATCTCAATGTCGTGGATTTTGTAGCGGTCCAACTGCATTTTTGGAGCCACCTCGAGTACGACTCCATCTACCCGCACCTTGGAGAAACCCAGCTTGCGCACTTGTTCAAAAAGCTCTCGGTAATGCCCCTTTCGGCCTTTCACAACCGGGGCCAATAGGTATAATTTCTTGCCTGCAAACTTGGTAAATAGCTGCTCCAAAATTTGATCCTCCGTCTGTCGGATCATGGGTTTGCCACTGTGGTAGGAAAAAGCATCTGCCGCTCGAGCGTAGAGCAGGCGCATAAAGTCATAAATTTCAGTGACCGTACCTACCGTGGATCGTGGGTTTTTGGAAGTGGTCTTCTGCTCAATTGCGATGACAGGAGAAAGACCATTGATCTTGTCCACATCGGGACGCTCCATCCCGCCCAGGAAAGATCGGGCGTAGGCCGAAAAACTCTCCATGTACCTGCGTTGACCCTCTGCGTAAATGGTATCAAAAGCCAAGGAGCTTTTGCCACTCCCACTTAGACCTGTGACTACCACCACTTTGTTGCGGGGAATCTTCAGGTCAATGTTTTTAAGATTGTGCTCTCGGGCTCCAAAAATTTCTAGGAATTCTTCCTGTACCGCAGGGGGTTGGGTCATGATTTTGCGAAAATTAGGAATCGGTGAAAGTACGCTTTTTTTGCCGAAAGGAAAAGGTCAGATCGAAGACTTTACCCTGAGGTTAATTGGCCGAAAAAGGACATTTCCCAGCAGTAAAATTGGGTGTGCCCTCAGCTTCTTCTTGCTTCCAAGCAGCAATCTGGTAATGGAAATTAGGAGACAAGATCTGATTGTCCCATTCTTGATGAAACACCCCAAGCGTGGAACCTGAGGCAGGAGGCACAATCCAGGACCAGTCCGCTTGTACCGTTCGACCTTTGGCGGCTTCTTGCTTGCAAAATTCAAGAAACTGCTCTGATGCAGTATGGTGATCGACCAGGGTGACTCCTTTGGCTTGAAAGGAATGGAGCACCGCTTCTTGAAGAACTAGCATCGCTTTGTCTTTCCAAAGTGTCTTTACCTGCCGTGAGTCTAAATTCAATTTTTTAGCGATTTCCGGTAGCATGTTGTACCGCTGTACATCCCCGAGGTTCCGAGCAGCAATCTCTGTAAGCATGTACCAGCCATTAAAAGGCGCACAGGGAAAGGATATGCCCCCGATCTCCAGACGCATGTCGGATATCACAGGGACGGCGTACCACTGCAGTCCAAGTTCTTCCATCCAAGCATATTCTGGATGTGTAATGGCTACGCGCAGCACCTTCTCCTCAGGAATGGCAAACCAGCTTGCGGGCTCTCCTTCTCGCTGAATCACCAACGGGAGCACATCAAAAGCGGTTTTTTTACCCTCCCAACCCAAAGACATGCAGTACTTGGTGAATTCCAAGGAGTCTGGGTCCCCAATTACTTCTCCAGTTGGTTCGGTATACCCTGCAAACCGGATAAGCTGCTTATTCCAAATTCGAAAACCCTGGTCCCCTTCCTCTTCAGTTGCATAAGCAGTTAAAGTAGCACGAATCTTTCCTCCATTCGTGGCAGATTCGAGATGCTCTAGCGCATCTTCAAAAACCTCCCTGGCAGTAGTTAAGGTTCGGCGATCTCTCACCTTCAATGATTTCCAAAAAAGTCTGCCCATGCAGCGGTTGCTATTGCGCCAGGCAAGTTTGGCCCCAAAGGCCAATTCATCTTCGGTCAAGCGATAAGTTCCCGAACGCATAATTTCAGCCTGAACCTCATCTAGCCTCTTTTCAACTCCGCCCAAGTTGGATTCGGAATAGTAACGCTGAAGAAATTCTTGGGCTTGTTCGAAAAGGGAAGAAGTACGCATTCTTGGTGGCAAGAGTCTAAAGGGTAAAACCTGGAAAGTCGCAGGTTCTAGTTCAAGTTGGATTTGGGTGATGTGCTTCCATTCAGGTATTGGGATGCACAACTACCGAAACCCATAATTGAAACAAGTAGTTTACAATTCACTGAAAATTTTAATTCTTTTCAGCCGCCACTTCAAGTAGTGGAAGACGAACGGTGTAGCGTTTTCCTGTTTTAATCTGGAGTTGCTGGGCCCTCAACCAGGGGTTGTAGCGTTTGAGGTATTTGTAACTACTTCCTTGTTCCTTCGCCCACACCGCTAGGTCGGGAAGATCTGTAGTTACTTCAATTTCTCGGAACTCTGGAAGGTTGTAGTAGTCCTTATCCTGCAGGTGGTAGCCAAAAGCTTCTGGATTTTCGAATAAAAGCTTGAAGGCTAAAATCCGAAACAGGTACCGACTCGTTTCCTCATTGAGGTACAGGTCGTAGTAATTGCGATGAAGTTGCTCTTCCTGCCGTTTGGAAAACCCAGACTGCCCCATATTGTAGCTGGCAGCCACTGCAGTCCAGTCGCCAAATTTTTGATGTGCCTTTTTTAAATAAGCAGCCGCCGCTAGAGTAGACTGCTCCAAGTGGTAGCGCTCGTCCACAGACTCCGTAATCTCCAGCCCATATTCCTTCCCTGTATCTTCCAAGATTTGCCAGTACCCTTTTGCACCAGCAGCTGAGGTCGCATTGAGCAAGCCACTTTCAGCAATTGCCAAGTACTTGAAGTCATCGGGTACACCTTGCTCTTGAAGCAAGCGCTCAATTTCTGGGAGGTATTTTTTACTTCGTTTGAATAGCAAAATGAGGTTAGACTCCCAATACGCATTCACATAAAGCTCACGCTCGAGTCGCTCTACCACATCTGATTGCTCTAGAGGCACCTTTTCCCCAGCAAAAGACAGTTCAGCAGGAAGCTCAAATAGCGCTACCGAATCTTTTTGCCCTCGCGAAAAAGTAGTAAACCCAAGCTTTTCTCCCAAGTTTTGGCGCTCACTGAAAACAGCAATAAGTGCCAAACTCAAGCAAAGGACCAGCAGGACGTAGATGAGGGTGAGATGAACTTTAGTCACGAGGAAATTGAAAGTTGAACGTTATCAAACAGAAATTCACTACTCTTTTGTGTGCGGTAGCATTGCCAAAATTTCCTCCATGAATTCTCGAGAATTGGAGAGGCGAGGCACTTTGTGTTGACCGCCAAGCTTTCCTTTTTTGGCCAGCCAAGACTCAAAAAGACCCGCTGGAGCGGCATGCAACTGAAGTCGTTGCAAGGCTAGATTTTTGTGCCTTTTGGCATCGTAATCGGAGTTAATCTCCCGCAAGTGCTGGTCTAATTTATCTGCAAAGTCTTCCAAATCTGAAGGCGGCGTTTTGAATTCCACCACCCATTCATGGGCTCCCTTGGATTGACTATCCTCAAAGTAGATGGGCGCAGCCGTAAAATTGGTGATCGTAGCACCTGTTTGCGCGCAGGCATAGGAAATGGCTGCCTCTGCATTTTCCACAATCACTTCTTCACCAAAGGCATTGATAAAATGCTTGGTCCTTCCTGAGATTCGAAACCGGTAGGGAAGGGTGCTGGTAAATTTGATGGTATCGCCGATTTTGTAACGCCATAGCCCTCCATTGGTGGAAATCACCAAAGCGTAATTTTTTCCTACCTCTACCCCTTCCAGAGCAATGACACGAGGGTTTTCCTTTTCCAAGTCCTCGGTAGGGATAAACTCGTAAAAAATCCCATAGTCAAGCAAGAGCAGCAGTTCATCCGAGTCCGGCTGATCCTGCATCCCAAAAAATCCCTCCGAAGCATTGTAAGTTTCCATGTACCGCATTTTGTCCGAAGGGATCAGCTCCTTGAACAAATTTCGATAGGGGCCAAAGGCCACCGCTCCATGAAAAAACACTTCTAGATTGGGCCAGACTTCAAGGATATGGCTTGCTTTTTTCAATTCCAAAATACGCTGAAGCAAGACAATCGTCCAGGTAGGAACTCCCGCGATGGAAGTCACATTTTCATCCATGGTCTCCCGAGCCATGCGCTCAATCTTCGCCTCCCAGTCCGACATCAAAGCCGTCTCTAGGGAAGGAGTACGTATAAACTGTGCCCAAATAGGAAGGTTATGCATGATCACCGCGGACACATCCCCAGCACGCGCAATTCCTTTGGGATGGAGTAGGTCTTTTTCAAGAGTGCCTCCCACGGTCAGGCTTTTACCCGTAAATAACTTGGTGTCGGGAAAATTGCTCACGTAAAGTGATACCATGTCTTTTCCCCCTTTGTAATGGCACTCTTCCAAACTTTCATTAGAAACTGGAATGTATTTGCTGCGTCCTGCAGTCGTGCCGGAGGATTTGGCAAACCATTGAATGGTCGAGGGCCAAAATACCTGCTGCTTCCCTTTGATGTTTTTCTCTAAATGGGGAGCAAAAGATTCGTAGTCAAAAATGGGGACTGCAGCTGCAAAGTCTGCATACGACTTGATGGCATCAAAGCGGTAGGCCCTGCCTAGCTCGGTGCCTTTTGCAGCTTCCAGCAACTCAAAAAGTGTGGTTTGCTGCACCAAAAGGGGCTCGTGCTTAAACTTTTCGATTTGACCTAGTCGGTTTTTGAAGATCCAGGTCATGAAACTGTTGAGCACTTCCATTTAGGAAAAAATTTTGCGTTTCAGTTCAAATTGAGTTCCCAAATACACCTTGCGCACCTGCTCATCGGCAGCCAGCTCCTCAGCTGTTCCCGCCTTCAGCAAGCGCCCTTCAAACATCAAGTACGCTCGATCCGTGATCGAAAGGGTTTCGTTCACGTTGTGGTCGGTGATTAGAATGCCAATATTTTTTGTCTTTAGCTTCGCTACAATAGTTTGGATCTCCTCCACAGCAATGGGGTCAACGCCTGCAAATGGCTCATCCAACAGCACAAATTTGGGGTCTACGGCCAAGGCCCTAGCAATTTCGGTACGGCGGCGCTCCCCTCCAGAAAGGACCATGCCTAAGTTTTTTCGTACATGGGTCAAGCTGAACTCTTCCAACAAACTTTCCATTTTTTCCTTCTGCTGCACCTTGGTAAGTGTCGTCATCTCCAGTACGGCCAAAATATTTTCTTCTACCGAGAGTTTGCGAAAAACAGAAGCTTCCTGAGCCAAATACCCGATCCCCAGCTTGGCTCGTTTGTACATCGGCAAGCCAGTAATGTCCTGATCTTCCAAAAATATCTTCCCCGAATTGGGCTGAATCAACCCAACAATCATGTAGAAGGAGGTAGTCTTTCCGGCTCCATTGGGACCCAAAAGCCCCACAATTTCCCCTTGGGAAACCTGTACGGAAATGTCATTGACCACAGATCGGCCTTTGTATATTTTAAGGAGGTGCTCGGCTCGAAGAATCATATCAGTCAAATTTGATGTCTTTCACGTAGAGTTGCAAACTACTTTTGTCACGGAAGAAATTTTCTCGCAGTTCCACCACAAGATCAAAGCGCATTTTTCCACGTAGCATATTCACGGTAGTAAGGTCCGGATCTTTGGCTCGGTCTGCCATGCCAAAGCCCAAACATACCGGCGTGGTCAACTGCCCGTCCTGCATAATTTTAATGCGCAGGTGCTTGTCTTTGAGTACCGTCACTTCTTCGGCATACACATTTTGAATTCTGAAAATGGGCTCCGAATTGCCCGGCCCAAAAGGAGCCATCTGCTTGAGAATGTTGTAAAACTTGTAGTTGATCTGATCCAAAAGCAAGACATCATCAATCTCGATGACAGGCTTGAGGTGGGTGGCTTGGATACGACTACGTACGACCTCCTCGAACTTTTTCTGAAAGGCAGGGACATTTTTTACATCCAAGGTCAGGCCTGCAGCATACTTATGTCCGCCAAACTGATCCAAAAGATCTGCACATTCGGCGATGGCTTCGTAGATATCAAAGTCGACCACAGAGCGGGCACTGCCCGTAGCCTTGTTGTTGGACTCGGTAAGAATGATGGTAGGGCGGTAGTATTTTTCGATGCAGCGACTGGCAACAATGCCAATGACGCCTTTGTGCCAATCTTCCTTAAATAGTACCGTAGCGTTCAACTGTACTCCTTCCTCTTGGAGTGCCAGCATTTCAAAAGCCTCCTTCGTGATGTGCTCATCAAAGTTGCGACGGGTAGCATTCACCTCATCTACCAACTTGGCTCGCTCGATGGCCTCGTCCAAATTCGGCGCAATCAGCAACTCTACCGATGCCTTGGCATGCTCAAGTCGTCCAGAGGCATTGATCCGTGGACCTATTTTGAAGACGATTTCTGAAATTTGAATGTCCTTCTCAATCTTAGAAAGCAACATCAAGGCCTTCAATCCCGGTCTTGGAGTATTGTTGATCCGGTCCAAGCCGTAATAGGCTAAAATTCGATTTTCCCCAGTGATGGGTACTATGTCTGCTGCGATGCTCACCACCACCAAATCCAAATAGCTGTAAAGGCTAGACTCCTCGAGTTGCTGTGCTTTGGCATAGGCTTGGATCAACTTGAAGCCGACCCCACAACCGCTCAACTCCTTGTAGGGATAGTTGCAATCCAGTCTTTTTGGATCGAGCACAGCTACGGCCTTTGGCAGTTCATCGCCTGGCGTATGGTGGTCACAAATGATAAAGTCTACCCCAAGTGCAGATGCCAATTCCACCTTGTCCATGGACTTGATGCCACAGTCCAAAGCGATGACCAGTGAGAAGCCCGATTCGGCAGCATGACGCACGCCCCGTTCGGAAATCCCGTAGCCTTCCTTGTAGCGATCAGGAATGTAAAAATCGACATGGGGGTAAAAGCCTTTTAAAAATTCGTACATCAAGGCTACGGCTGTAGTTCCATCCACATCGTAATCTCCATACACCAAAATATGCTCTTCGTTTTTGACCGCTTTTTCGATGCGACGTACGGCCTCCTCCATGTCTTTCATCAAAAAAGGATCATGCAGGAGATTCAAGCTTGGTCGGAAGTAGTCCTTGGCCTGATCAAAATTCTCAACCCCTCGATTGATCAGCATGTTGGCAAGGGTAGCATTCACATTGATGTCCTTGCTTAACTTGTCAATCGCGAATTGAGCCATTTTTGGCTTTTGTTTCCAGACGTACTCCATGTGGTAATATTACAAGTATTTAAGAAGGAAAACCCAAATTCTTGGGCCTAGACCTTTCTTTTTAGCGTGAATCGCTTAAAAAGGTTTGATGGAAAAATTAATTTTTCCGAATCGCTCGGGCGGACCACCAAAGTCCTAGCGGGAAAACCAAGGCCCTTAACTTCAATTTATTCTTCTGAGTGAAGGTAAGCTGGGGGTTCTCATGTATTTTTTTGTACCATCGTGCCGCAGCCCATCCATGTCCCAGGACAGCCAACAGCAAGAGGGTATAGACAATCAATTCGGTCATCTTTATAATTTTTCAAGGCACAGTGCCGCCCAATTGTCTTTGGTTGTTTGTGCAGTCAACCTCAGTCCCTGAACTGAAGCAGCAGCAACCAGGTCTGCGATGTCTTCCTTATAAAACCCGCTCAATAGTAGGAGCCCTTGGGTTGGGAGTAGGCTTGCATAGATCTCCATTTCATCGAGCAACACATTCTTGTTGATGTTTGCCAAAATAAGTTCGTAAGGACCTTGCGGCTGCACCTCACGGATGGTACCCAAACCCATGAGGGTGGCTACCCCATTCAACTCAAAATTCTCGTTGCCATTGTCCACACACCAGGAATCGATATCAAAGGCTTCCACCTGCGCAGCTCCAAGCAAATGGGCCATGATCGCCAAGATGCCTGTACCCGATCCCACATCCAAGACGCGTTTGCCTTGGTGATCGATTTTGCCTTGCATGGAAAGCAACTGAAAGGTGGTCGCATGATGCCCTGTCCCAAAAGACATTTTCGGGTTGATCACAATCTCATGCCGGTAGCCAGCCTGAGACTCATGGAAGGAAGCGCGTACATACACTAGGTCATCCACAGCAATGGGATCGTAATTTTTTTCCCACTCCTCATTCCAATTCACCTTGGGCATGATTCCTTCTACCAGGGTGAGCGCTGCAGGTTCGCGATAGGTGGCGATGACTTCGTCAAAGGAATCTCTGTCAAACAGGTCTTGCGGCACGTAGGCTTCAAACCCAGTTTCTGTTTCCAAAAAGGAATCAAATCCCACCGCTGCTAATTCAGCAATCAGGATTTCCCGGTAGTCCTCCAGGCAGGTAATGCTCACTTGTACGTAGTCCATGGCTGGTTTTTACTTGGGTAAGCCTTTTCTTAGGAAAGGAAAAAGCTGAAAAAAGCCCCGCAGTTGCGGGACCTTCTTTAAAATGATTTTACGATTTCAATAAAGTCACGGGATTTGAGGGAAGCGCCTCCAATCAATCCTCCATCCACATCCGGCTTGCCAAAGAGTTCTTTTGCGTTACCTGGATTGGCGGATCCTCCGTACAAAATGGAAGTTTGCTCCGCAATCGCCTGCCCATACTTGCTAGCCAGGTGACTTCTGAGTGCCGCATGCATTTCTTGTGCTTGCTCAGCCGATGCAGTCTTGCCCGTACCGATCGCCCAGATGGGCTCGTACGCAATGACCACCTTGGAAAATTCTTCTGGAGACAGGTGAAACAAACTTGCAGTCAGCTGTGCCTTTACCGTTTCCTCATGTGTCCCAGACTCACGAATTTCCAAAGACTCTCCGCAGCAGAAAATTGGGGTCAGTCCATGCGCCAATGCTTGGTTGACCTTGGTAGCCAAAAGAGTTTGATCTTCTTTGAAATACTCTCTGCGCTCGGAATGGCCCAAAATCACGTAAGACACCCCAAAGGAAGCCAAAATCTTGGCAGACACCTCTCCAGTGAAGGCTCCACTTTCTTTATCCGAGCAGTTTTGTGCACCCACAAAAATCCCAGCCGTGTCGCCTACCAACCGCTGAACGGGATACAGGTGGGGGAAAGGAGGATTAATCACGACCACAACATCTTGAATGGCCTCGTCCTTGTACATGTTGACCAGCTCAGAAGTAAGCTGCTGCCCCTCTTCAAAGCTGAGGTTCATTTTCCAGTTGCCGGCTACTATTTTCTTTCTCATGTGTAGAATCGCTTGTTTAGGTTTGAAAAAACTTGAGCTTAAGGTAATTTGCTTCAAAATTACCAAAAATGTCCACTTGGGGAAGAAATAACGGAGAGCAGACACCAAAAAAGAATTGGAGCCTGGAAGAAGCAAGGGGCAAATTGGAAACCTTTTGCTCCTACCAAGAGCGCTGCCTCTGGGAATTGCGCCGCAAACTTTTTGAAAAAGGCATCCAAGGTCAAGCCGTGGACACGATACTTGCCGATTTGGAAGCTAGTGGATTTGTGGATGAGGAGCGCTTTGCCCGCTCCTATGCGCGCGGTAAATTTCGGATTAAAAAATGGGGAAAAGGACGGATTACTCAGGAGCTGAAAGGTCGACAAATCAGTTCGGCCCTCATTCAATTGGGCTTGTCCGAGATTGATGGAGATGAATATTTTGCTACCCTTGAGCGAGAAGCAGAAAAAAAGTGGGAAAAAACCAAGGAAAAGGACGGATTCAAAAAACGATACTTGGTCACCCAATACCTTATGAGCAAGGGATTTGAACAAGACCTCATTCAAGAGGCCTTGTTCCCCCTAATATCGCAAGAAAAGGGCTAAGCTTACCAGCTACCGCCAGCACCACCGCCCCCAAAGGATCCACCGCCGAAGCCGCCAAAAGAACCGCCCCCCGAAGAAAAATCTCCAAAGGAACCGCCGCCGCTACTTCTGCCGCCGCCACCAAGCAAATTAGCAAGCATAATGCTGGTCCAAAAATCAATTCCTCCTCCTTTTCCACCCATGTGGTTGTTGTTGTCCTTCCTGTTTTTGATAATCGGAATGATTACAAAAAGAAACACCAACAGCAGGATGAAAAAGATAGCTCCTCCAGAATCTCCTTCAGAAAGCACCTCATCCGCTTTGTATTCGCCAGAGGCCAACTTGAAGATCATGTCAGTGGCCTGATCCAAACCTTGGTAGTAGGCTTCCATCTTGAAGTTGGGCAGAATCATGTCTGTCACAATACGCTTTGCTAGCGCATCGGGTACCGCTCCTTCCATTCCTCTACCTGTAGCAATAAAGACCTTACGGTCGTCCATCGCTGCCAAGATAAGAATGCCATTGTCTTTGCCCTTGCCTCCAATTCCCCACTGCTCTCCCAACTGGAAGGCATAATCAGAAATGTCGTAAGGCCCTACTGATCCCATTAGGACAATGGACACCTGCGTGGAGGTGCTGTCCGAATAAGCAAGCAACTTTTGTTCAAGTTGACCGAGTTCTTCAGCGCTTAGCGTCCCCGTCAGGTCATTGACCAAGCGAGGAGGATTAGGTGCAGGAGGAAAATCCTGAGCAACTGCAAAGCCTTGTAAGAGAAAGAGTGCGAGTAAGACTACTTGCTTAATTGCCGAAGGATACCTCATCAGATAGTTCATTTTTGTCGTCCCGGTGATCGAAAGGAAAATGCGCTTTCAACTGATCCCCAGCATGGTGGATGCCTTCAACAAGGCCTTCGGTAAATTTCCCTTGGCGAAAAAGATCCGCCATCAGGTCTTTGGTGCTTTCCCAGAAATTTGCAGGCACAACTGCATTGATTCCGGCGTCCCCCAAAATTGCAAATTTGTGGTCTACCGCCGCCAAGTAGATCAACACCCCATTTCTGTCCTTGGTTTGGTACATTTTGAGGGTCTCAAAAACGGAAGCAGCACGGTCCAATACGGATCCCTTGCATCGGCTTTCAATGTGTACTTGAATCTCTCCTGAGGTTTGTTTCTCTGCCTCTTGGATAGCAGCCACAATTTGTGCCTTCTGTGATGAAGAAAATAGGTTGGATGCCATTTAATTAAAATTGAACCGCAGGGGCTTTATCTGCTCCAGCTGCTGCTTCAAAATAACCTCTGGCCTCAAATCCGTACCAACCCGCAAAGATGTTGTTCGGGAACACGCGCAAGGTAGAGTTGTATCCTTTGATGGACTCATTGAAGTTTCTTCGTGCTACGGAGATTCTGTTTTCAGTTCCCTCCAATTGGGCCTGAAGCTCCAAGAAGTTTTGATTGGCTTTTAGATCTGGGTATTTTTCAACAGTGACCAACAAGCGGCTCAAAGCACCAGAAAGCTGATCTTGTGCTTGTTGAAATTCTGCAAGTTTCTCTGGAGTCAAGTTTGTCGGATCAATCTGTACGGATGTAGCTTTGGAACGTGCCTCTACCACTCCTGTAAGGGTTTCTTGCTCAAATTCCGCATAGCCTTTGACTGTGCTGACCAAGTTTGGAATCAGATCCGTTCTTCTTTGGTATTGCGTTTGTACCTCGGCCCATTCACCATTGATGCCTTCTTCTAATTGCACAAATTGGTTGTAGGTACCTACTGCTTTGCTGTAAATTAAAATGGCTAATACGGCAATAATGCCTACTGGAATTAAGATTTTTTTCATGTTTGATAGGTGTTAAATCGAGGAGTTACACGAAATATTTATTGGTTCGTTGCATTAAGTTACAAAGTTACCCAAATTTTCTTTTCCGATAGAAAAAATCAAATCTGCTTGGCCAGTCTAAATCGTAGGGAGAATTCCTGAAAAGTGCTGGCTCCCGGCTTGGGATAGCGCCGCAACTCCAACTGGATTTCTCGCCCTTCCTCGGATCGAAATAACTTCACCAACTGGTCCATCTCCCAAAAGAGGATGGGGACAGCATTGATGCTAATTAGCTCATCGAAGGGTAAGATTCCCGCAAGCTGAGCAGGAGAACCTTCCCGTACATCTCCTATATACAAACGCTTTTCAGGACTTGCCATTTTTTTGACCACCAGCCCACTCATGTCAAATTCGAAGGGATGAAAGGAAGATGCATTTCTTTTCATGAAAAATTCATTGCGCGGGTAGTCCAAAATTAGGGTGGTTCGACCCAGAACCTCTGCCCCAAGGCTGCCCATGCGGCCACTTTCTTTGATTCTCGAGCTGAAGGGGGTTTCTTCAGGAAAGGAACTCAGCACCTGACTAAAAGTAAGCCCACGAATGGATAGCGCATCGACCCGGCCAATGACCCCATACAAAACCCCTCCCAACGACTGACCCAGTTGCGTTTCTAGCTGCTTTTCAGGCAAGCGAATGGAGGAGGTAGTTTCTCGATTCAATAGCAATCCATGATTGGCTCCTGTATCAACAAGGACTTTTCCTGTCAATCTCGGACCTGTCTGCTGCTTTACCTTTACTTCTAGGTAGGCCTTCCCATCCACCAAATGGAGCGCTCCTCTCCGATATAATGGGGACCTCCAAACCGTACGCTCAGGGGGGTAAACTGTCAAAATCGACTGTTCGTAATCGATTTTGACTGCATTGTGCTTGAAAAATTCATAGCCCAAAATTCCATACACCGGGATGCCAATCACCGACTCGAGCTCCAAAAAATCTTCTTCCAACACCAATAAACTCTGGAGAGCTCCCATTACTCCTCCCAAGTCCAAACTGTTGGTCGGAGATATTTGAGCCCATACAGTCGAACTCCCATCTGCTCCCACCATGCCCAATCGGCGCGTGTAGGTTAACCCCAAAGTGTCGCCCATGGCTTTGCTAAAAAGCAGGTTGGCCTTGACGCCGGTGTCTAACAAAAAGTAAACCGGAGGATGTCCATTGATGGAGACGGGAAGGAGAATTAAACTAT
>JBEDEY010000181.1:0-8611 GCA_041175425.1 Bacteroidota bacterium
CGCTCGACTTGCATGTATTAGGCCTGCCGCTAGCGTTCATCCTGAGCCAGGATCAAACTCTCCATTGTATGTTGTCTATTTTATAAGTCAGTCTACAGGTAAATCATACCCGTAAACCACCTCTTCCTCAGGTTAATCTTTTTTGCCTTACATCACTTCAAAGAACTTTTTTTCCAACGATTTTGGAAAATAGCGAGACCCTAGTCCCAAATGCGAGTGCAAAGATCGGATTTTGTTTCTTCTTTCCAAAACCTAGTCTTGAAAAAGTTAGAAAAATCACAATATCAACACTTAAAATTTCCCTTGACACAAGACATATTCTTGAACGGGAGTGCAAACATAGCGTACCCAACTAGATTACGCAAGAATTTCGCCAACAAAAATTACAAACTTTCTTGTATCCTGAATTTATTCGCTAAAAATCAGGGCTTTGCTTTTTTAAATAATGGTACTGTACTACAAGGCTCACCAAACATCAAGCTCTTTGCCTCTCCCTGAAGCAAGGACACCAAACGCCCATAGGCGAAAAGCGGAATGGCCACCTTGCTGCATCCTTTTACTACTACCGCCCGGTCTTTAAACGATTCCAGCGGGAGCTTGGACAGTGTCTCCTCCACAATATACTGCTCCAAAGCACCCAAATCTCCCACACAATAGCCCCGCGCCTTTCCCTCTAAATAGGTACACACCAACATAAATGCCCAAGTAGGCACAATCGCATCTGCACTGCAACTCACTGCCACCCACTTGCCCTCCACTACTTGCCAATCCTTGGCTTTCAGTGCTGCACGAAACTCCTTTTCCCGAAGTACCAGGCCCTGCTCTAAATAATCTGCTAAATCAAATACGATCCGCTCCTCATGCGGGTAAAACTCCTCCATATTCAAGGATACGATCGCACTTGCAGCAACTCGATTGATCAACTCTGTCATAACTTTAACAATGGATTCTTGGTGGATTGCAAAGCCTTAAACTCCTTTAAATAATTGGGAACGAAATAAGCAAGATCCTCCCATTCCTGGCGGGCAAATTTTTCAAAAGCAAGCATCCCCATGTTTTTTGCCGATAGGGAACTCGCCCAATCTTTTACAAACAGGGCTTTCACATGCTGAACTTCCTCCTGGACCTTTTCCACTCCATCCCCAACAAAATACACCCTGCCTTTTTCCAAAACGGAGGCAAAGACTCCTTCCTCCAACACCAAAGCTTCAATCGAGCTGATTTCTTGAAGAGAATCCCCAAAGGTTTGCGTATACACTTCCTTTCGACGTGCATCCAAAACGGCAACCACAAACTCTCCTTGATTTATCAGTTGGCTGGCTGCCATGGCTTGCAAAGTATTGATGCCAATCAACGGAATCTCCAAGCCATACGCGATTCCTTTGGCAGTTGAAACTCCAATCCGCAGTCCGGTATACGAACCCGGCCCCTGGGAAACGGCAACTGCGTCTAGATCAGACAAACGCAACTCGGTCTGCTTCATCGCTGCGTCTACCAAGTCTAACAACTTTTCTGCATGCGCCCCAGGCTCCTTGATCTCTGCTAAAGCAAGGAGAGCCCCTCGTTCATGTATCGCTACCGAACAAATGGATGTAGAAGTCTCAAGGGAAAGTATCCGAGCCATAATTACTTACCTGGTCCTGACAATGCCTTGGACATCCGCGCGGGTGTAGCAAAATACTCTTTCGCCAATTCGATCACGGGATCTCCCTGGAGACTTGCCTCAATCATTCCCTCTTGGAAATAATAGCGCGACACAATTTCTTCGCCAAGGATCTTTTTGATCTCTTTTTGATGCGTATCCAAGTCATTTTCTTTACTGTGATTGACCTTGGATTTGATTTGTTCCAACTGCGCTTTTACTTCGTCAAAATAGGACTCCTTTGCCAAATATTTCTCCATGTCCTGAACAGACTTCTCGGTATAGGTAGTGTAATCGTACTCCTTACCCACCAAAAACTTTTTGAAGTCCGCATATACTTCCTCCGTCACCTGGAAGGCACTTGGACTCGCTAAAGTCGGGTGCTTGTAAAAATAGGTGGTGGCATAATCAAACACATGGTTACCCGCTACCAGGGTGTAGGAAATAGGGGCATATCCTTTTTCAGTTACCTTTTCATCAGGCTCTATGCCCGCTCCATCCAAGACTACTCTCCCATTAGCGGTTTTGAAGGCCTTTCTCAACGAATCTGGAACAGTTCCTGCAGAACCATCCTCCCGAGATTTGGCATAATCAATGGCCTGGATACAGCGCCCACTTGGAATGTAGTACTTGGCCGTAGTGACCTTTATTTGCGCATTGAAACTCAAAGGCAAGGTAGTTTGCACCAAACCTTTGCCAAAGGACTTCTGCCCCAGCAAGACAGCTCGATCATAATCTTGTAGTGCGCCAGCCACAATTTCGGCCGCAGAAGCACTGCGCTCATTGATCAATACAATGACCCCGATTTTGGTATCAACTGGCGTCTTGTTCGTTTTATAGGTGTAGTTGACCTGCTGCAATTTTCCGATCGTCTTCACGACCTCTCTGCCTTTCGGAATAAAGAGGTTGACGATTTCTACAGCCTCATTGATCAGTCCTCCTGGATTGTCTCTTAAGTCCAAGACGAGCTGGGTTGCACCCTGTGCTTTCAAACTCACCAAGGCATTTCGAACCTCCGCAGAGGCGTTGGTCGTAAAATCCGCCAGTTTGATGTATCCCGTCTTCTCATCCAATTTTCCATAAAAAGGAACATTCTTTAGGCTGATTTTCTTCCGGTTCAAGGAGAACTGCAAGGTGTCCTCCCCTCGTTTGACGGTTACCGTAACGCCGGTATTCGCCGGGCCTTTCAATAATTCGGAAACCTCTGAAGTAGTTTTTTTCAGAACAGCAATACTGTCCACCTTTAATAGCAAGTCACCAATTCGCATTCCTGCATTTTGAGCAGGGAATCCTGTGTAAGGCATGATCACAATATTTCCTTCCCCTCTATTTCCAATCAAGGCTCCCACTCCTGCATATTCACCAGTGGTGAGCATCCGAAAATCGTCCGACTCTTCCTCAGGAATGTATTCGGTGTAGGGGTCCAACTCTTCGAGCATGGCTTGAATGCCCACCGTCAACAACTTTTCGGGATCAATTTGATCCACATAGTAGGTATCCAACTCTCGAATTAGGGCAGCAAAAATGTCAATGCTCTTCGCGATGGCAAAGAGTCGGTCATTTTTTGTTTGGAAAGCTACAATACTCCCCAGAACCAGCAGGGCGGAAACCCAAATCAGTACCGGACGCTTAATTTTTTGAATCATGTTTCCCTAAATTTTTTGACAATTCATTCGGTAATCTTTGAAGCACCAATTTCATTTTGGGTTCGAGCTCTGAAAAGGACATACCCGCCTCTCCTACAAAAATAAAGCCCAATAGAAGACCAGCAGGAGAAAGGTGAGATTTATTCAATCGGTACGCTTCTTTCAACCTGCGCTTGATGTAATTCCTTCCCGTCGCTTTTTTGATTTTCTTCTTGGAAACTGAAAAAAGGACCTGATTTGGACTTTCTTCCAATCCCTCCCCAACCCAAAACACAATCTTAAATGGGTATAAAAAAAAAGAGGAACCTTTTTCGAAAAGTTCCTTTATGCTTTTTTCGGCGTGAAGCCGCTCTGATTTCGGAAGTGAATACTTCATTGCAAGAAAGCTTTCGTATGGTAACATACGAAAAACAACTCAAAGAATTACTTCTTCAATGTCTTTACGTCAGACACAGTCAATTTACGTCTGCCTTTTGCTCTTCTGGCTCTCAATACCCTTCTGCCATTTGCAGTCGCCATTCTTTCTCTGAATCCGTGCTTATTTTTTCTCTTTCTGTTAGAAGGCTGAAATGTTCTTTTCATGATCGAATATCTTTAATCTAGTTGCTTTCTTGACTTTCCTCTTGGAGATTGCCCCCAAAAAGGATTGCAAAGATAAGTACCATTTTCTTAAATACAAATCGAGGCCCTACATTTGTTTTAGTCCTATCCAGAAAAATGATTCAATACCGCATCTCTTGCCCAAATCCCGCTTCTCAATTCCTCCAAATTGAACTTCGCTTTTCGTGTACACCTAACGAAAAAGTGCAGCTCCAACTCCCCGCTTGGAGAGCAGGAAGGTATCAAATCGCGAATTACGCCCAAAATTTGCGTGGATTTACGGCATCAAATTCAAAAGGGGAATCCCTTCCATTTGCAAAGACCACTAAGGATAGCTGGGAACTCATCGTCCCTGATGACACCCAAATTCACATCAATTACGAATACTGGGCCGGAAAAATGGACGCCGGTAGCGCATGGGTAGATGACCAACAGGTCTATGTCAACTTGGTCAACTGTTGTTTTGAACTACTAGGAAGAAGTACCGAAACAATTGCAGTTCAACTGGATTTGGAGGACTATCCCCACCGCGCGGTAACGCTTATTCAAACCGAAGCCTCCACTTGTATGGCGGAGAATTACCAGATCCTGGCAGATGCGACGGTCTTGGCCGCAAAAAAACTACACTGCGAAACCTACTCGGTCGGAACCACTAAATTCCAGGTCTGGTTTCATGGAGACATTCATTTTGACAACCCTTGGTTTGTCAATCAACTCCAAGCCTTCACTAGGCGGATGATGGAGGATTTTGGAAGCTTCCCCGAACCTGAATACCAGTTTATCTTTCAGCTCCTGCCCTACCCACACTACCATGGCGTAGAGCACCGCCGCGGCACCGTAATCACTTTTGGCCCAGCTACCTCCCTCAAAGAGGCAGAGGCACTCGAAGAATTACTGGGCATCAGCTGCCACGAACTCTACCATGCCTGGAACGTCTGCCGTATTCGTCCCAAGGAATTTCTTCCTTATGACTTTTCCAAGGAAACCTACACCCAAGCAGGCTTAGTCTTGGAAGGAGTGACCACCTACTTTGGAGACTTGTACTTACTGAAGTCCGGGGCCTATGACTTGCTCACCTACCTCAGCCATTTGGAGAAAATCGTCCAACGCGAAGCTGCCCACTTTGGCTGGAAAAATGCATCCATCGAGGAGTCTTCCATTGATCTCTGGTTAGATGGCTATGTGCTGGGAGTTCCCGATCGTAAAGTAAATATCTACAGCCATGGTGCGTTGATCTGCCTTTGCTTGGATGTACAACTACTCAAAGAAGGCAGTTCCTTAGCGCAGGTCATGAACGGGATGTGGGAAAATTTCGGTCTTCCGTTTAAAGGATACGACCTTACAGATTTTGAAAAAGAAATTGCAGTCCAATCTGCTGAGCCGGAAAAAATCAGGCAATTCTTTGATTCATTCGTGCGAGGAAGAGAAGATCTGTTTCCAATTCTCGAAGACTGCATTCAGGCCCTAGGAATTTTTATTCGACGAGATGAAACGGAAACTCCTGTTTTCAACCAAATTGGAATTCAAGTGACTGCGCAGCAGGTAATCCAAAAAATCCATCCCGAAAGCATCGCCTACAAGCACTTGATGGCAAACGACCTCCTACTTACTATCGATCTCAACCCAGATACGCTTCATTGGGACCTTGAGGTTGAGCGGCAAGGAAGGAGTCTTATCCTTTCTTTTGCCAAGGAAGCCCAAAACTTTTACCCCCAGATGCGCTTGGAGGCAGGACCAAGTACTCCACTTAGGAATAATTGGATGTATTAAAAAAGGGATTGCTGAATCAGCAACCCCTTTTTTGGTTTTTTGTATTTTAAAAAAAGGAGGGTATCGCTACCCTCCTTTTTTAATTAGTTGATTATATGCTCTTTAACCAGAAGACCTAGAAAAGATGTTTGACGTTCATTCAAATGGGCTGTGGACCGTGGTCTGTCAGCTGTTAACAATTATCCGCCACTCTCAAACTTCATTCTAATCACCTAGCAAAATTGCGGATAATTCAATTAGTTAATATCCGCATCAGTAATTGGAACATTGAGCTCAAGTGAAGTCACTTTGGCCTCCAATGGTACTGGAATCTGTGGGGATTTGATTGTCCAAGACATTGGAAGCAATACTCCATTTGTAGCTTGGTAATCTCCGTAGTACGTATCTCCAGAAGCTGGATTCTCATACTTGATCTTCAATCCTGAATCCTGCGCATAGTAGTTGATCAACTTGGCACCTGAAGCTGCCGTGATGATCACCTTGTAGGCAGGCTTGCCATCTACATCCTTCAATCCGTCCAAAGTCAGTGTGTAACCGTTTTGCTTGTACACTGCTTCTGGGAACAAATACGAGTTCAATTGCGCTTCAGCAAGTTGTGCAGGAGCCATTTCCATGGAATTCCCTTGTACTGACATAGATCCTTTGCCGTTGGCAAGCGTAGTCTTTTGCATCACATTGCCTGCGATAGAAAGCTTCTGTCCATAACGTCCATTCTGAGAGTCGTATACAAAGGCAATGGTTAGTGGAGTACCCATAACGTTGGCATCCATGCTGATTTTAGCGGATTTAACGGCAGCAACCTTGTCTGCTCCGCCAACAGCGGTCAAGTAGTTTTCCAACACTTTTTCCGGCGTCATGGCTGCATCAGCAACCAGCTGTTTGGCTGGTTCGCCCATGATGTCGTATTCGACCACTTCACCAAACTGGGCAAGCTTTTCTTTAATCTCAGCTCCATTTCCTACGGTAGTGATGATAAACTTGTCTGGCTCAATCAAACGCTTAGCTGTAGCATTGATATCAGAAACCGTGTAGGAGTTCAACTTCTGCAAATAAGTAGCATAATAATCCTTAGGAAGATTGTAACGCGCGGTATTCAAGGCAAAGTTAGCCACCGTACCTGGCTGCTCTAGAGAGCGGCCAAAGCTACCTGCAAGTTCTGCTTTGGCTTTGTCTAATTCTTCTTGGGTCACACCCTTGTCCACAAGATTTTTGATCTCATACACAAACTCATATACCGCCGAGTCGGTCACTTCGCTACGCACAGACGCGGAAGCTGAAATAGTTCCCACCAATTTATCTGCATCAATGGAAGAATAGGCACCGTAGGTAAAGCCTTTGTCCTCTCGAAGATTCATAAACAAGCGTGAGGCAGAACCTCCACCCAAAATCTGGTTCAACAACCTACTGGAAATGTAATCAGCATCGCCAATTTTCATGGCTACAGGCTGCGTCACATCGATGACGGATTGCACCGAAGAACTGCGGTCCACAAGAGCTACTGCCTGCTTGGCAGCGCGTACTGGCATTGGATAGGTGAAAGTAGGTACTACCCCCTTCTTCCAGGCACCAAAATACTGGTTCACCACCTTTTGGGCCTCTGCCTTGTCTATATCTCCCACAATTGCCAAATAGGCGATGTTGGGTTTGAAATACGTTGCATAGTACGCTTTAACATCCTCTAGGGTGATGTTTTTGGTAGTTTGCTCCGTTTGAGACTCACCATAAGGGTGGTTTTTTCCATAGAGCACTGCGCGAGAAAGTCGCGAAGATATCGCCTGTGGATCGTCCTTGGTGGTAGCTAGACCTGTAAGCGATTGCTTTTTCAGCTTGTCCAATTCCGGCTGAGGGAATACAGGATTGAAGAGCACATCCGCCATCAATTCCAATACCTTGCCTTGATGCTTCTTCAATGAAGAGGCAGAAACTGAAGTGGCAGAAGCGCTAAGGCTTGCTCCAATAAAATCAATTTCTTGATCCAACTGATCTTTGGTTCTATTTTTAGTGCCTCCCATCATCATGTCCCCGATGAAAGTGGTGAGTCCTGCCTTGTCTCCTTCCAGGATCGGGTCTCTCTCCAACACTAGGGTGAAGGACACACGTGGTAGTTTGGTATTTTTCACCACAAACACTTTCAATCCATTAGCAAGTGTGAAGGTTTCCGCCTCCCCAATCTTGATTTCAGGAGCTGGGCCAGAAGCCGGCAACTTACTTCTATCTACCTGGGCAAAGGTGATCCCTGTGGCCAGTAGCATAACTAGTATTCCTATTGCAAATTTTTTCATGTCTTTTCGATACGTTTAGTCAACGAATTATTCAGATACCGGCTTAGCTGATTTCGGCAAATAGTACAATACCACGCGTCCAGTCAGGTCCATGTAGGTTTTGGCAACTCGCTGAATGTCTTCTTTGGTCACCTTCGCATAAGCCTCCATCACTTGGTTGACATAGTTGGTGTTGCCAAAAATCACCTTTGCTTCTGCCAAGTTCTCAGCAATACCTGCTATGGTGGAATTCCCACTCACAATGTTGTTTTCCATGATGTTTTTCAACTTGGTAAACTCCTCATCGCTGATGCCTTGATCTTGAACCTGCTTGATCAATTTGTCTACTTCGGTCTCTAGGTCTTTTGGATCTACGCCCATGTTGGCAATGCCATACATCAAGAACACGCCTCCGTCTTCCAATTCAAGAGGAATTGCTGCTACCACCAAGGCTTTTTGCTGCTTATCCACGAGCTCCTTGGTCATCAAGGAAGATTTACCGCCAGTCAAGTAGGTAGAAAGCATGGACAAGGCGTAGCTATCTGGGTGATTTCTTGCAGGCAAGTTGTAAGCCTGAATCACCGCAGGAATCTGAATGTTGTCGTAAATGATGTCGCGAACCTCAGCTGTTTTCTTAGGTTCGGTGATTTTAGGACGGTAAACAGGCTTAGTACCCTTTGGGATTTCAGAGA
>JBEDEY010000182.1:0-2735 GCA_041175425.1 Bacteroidota bacterium
TACTACTATACTCTTAACTAATACGAGCAACAGCCTAGTTCCGCCTTAAAATCCTAAAAACTTTTCTGAATACTCAAACCCGCGTCAACTTGATTGGATACGACTTCCCAGCATTCCATTGGCAGACGTAGATATTCTCATCCTGATCAATACACACATCGTGGCAGTGCTGAAATACCGCCTCCTCTTGAAGCATGACTTGCAAGACTCCCTTGTGGTAATGCGGCTCCGTCCCTCCAGGATTGGAAACAACCTTATTGTCCTTATTCAAAATGGTAACAAAGCCCGAATTATCCGTTTGCTCCATGTACCTCAATCGGGACCAACAAACACCTGCATACAGGTTCTCCCCATGAATAACCGGTCTGCATACAAATGCCCCCGGCAGAAAGATCGTTTCGAGGTAGTTCCCATCTAAGGTGAACCGCTTGAAGGAATTGTGTCCTCTGGAGGTACATAAGAGACTAGGAGCCCCTGTTCCCCTTGAGTCAATGGCAATGCCGTGCGCGGTACTAAATTGATCATCCCCATTACCGGCACCCCCGAATTTTCGAATAAACTTGCCTTGGCTGTCGTACTGCAAAAAGTATTGGGAACCGTATCCATCCGCTACATACAAATCCCCGTTGGGAGCCACAGCCGTTTCGGTAGGCACCCAGCGCATTTTGTCTGTATAAATTCCTTCGGCCACAGGAGAAGCAAGTTCAGTCACCACCTTCCCCTCCAAGGTAGTTTTAAGGACTCTACCTCCATTGTCCACTATCCACAGGTATTCGGCATCCCCCTCATCTACCAAGGATAGTCCATGGGCTGAGGTCAACCCCAAAGTCCAAGTATCCAGCAACTTTCCTGATTGGCTATAGATAATCACATTGTTCTTAGGTTCGTCCGTCAAAAGAATCATTCGCCCCTTTCGATCCATGACCATTTCGTGGCAGTTGACCACGGGAACTTTTGCAGGATCCAAATTGCCCCAGTTGGCATCGAGAGTATATTGAAAATCACCATGCCCCAAAACCTTCTTTTGGGCAGCAAATACAGATAAATTAGGTTGTACACTCATGGCTAAACCGAGTAGAGAGGTGTTTTGAAGAAATTTTCGTCGTGAATTCATAGCGCTTGCGTCTTCCAAAAGTTACACATTTGAACCAGAAAACTCATTCTTGTACTTAAAAAAGAAGCAGTCAACAAAATCCCCTAGGCAAAGCCACATCATCCCCATGCAAAGATTCCCGTAAGGAAAATACCCAAATACAAAGAAAAATTGTTCCCCCTTGTAGCGAATCGGGCTAGCCTAGCGTTTTAAATTCAATTAGTTTTGTTCCACGCTTTTTAAACAGCTCTCTCGATGAAAAACCGCATCAAATTCCTCTTTATCTTGCTTTTTGGCAGCAGCCTACTTTTTTCGTGTATGGATGAAGTCAAAAGCACCTACACCTTTCGCACGATGATGCCCGTTTACCTAGAAATGAAGGATGTTCGCGCTCAAGAAATTTCAATTGCTCCAGCTCAGGAAATAGAGAACCCTGGAAAGATTTATATCTACAAGGATTTTTTGCTTATCAATGAACCAAATGAAGGAATCCACATTTACGACAACAAAAATCCAGCAAACCCGATCAACCTGAGCTTTATCCCGATTGAAGGAAATGTGGATTTGGCAATCAATAGCGACATCCTCTATGCAGACAATTACGTGGATTTGCTTGCCTTTGACCTCAGCAACATTCAAAATATCCGCTTAGTGAAACGAGTGGAAGATGTGTTCAACCACCTTTACCAGCACAGCACAGGAAAAATCATCACCTTCAAGGACACCGTGCTAACCAGTGATTCTCCACGCTGGGAATACAACGACATGTGGACGGTAAGACCTGGCATGAGCTTACTCGCAAACATGTCTAAAGCCTCCCAAAGCTATGGTACCGGCGGATCGATGGCCCGATTTACGCTAATGGATGGACATCTTTTTGCAGTAGACGAAAGCACGCTTCGCGTTTTTGATGTACTCAACCCAGCCGAACCTAAGTTTCTTAAGCCCATAGAATTGGGATGGGGCATTGAAACCATCTTTCCATTTGATCAAAAATTATTTATCGGTTCCAACCGGGGCATGCACATCTACGATGCCTCCACTCCGTCTGCTCCTACTCGATTGGCAGTTTACGAGCACGTACTTTCCTGTGACCCAGTCGTCGTCAATGAAGACTATGCTTTCGTAACACTTCGCAGTGGTAATTTTTGCAACAATGGGGTCAATGAACTTCACGTCATCGACATCAAAAATCCATCCCAGCCCAAACTCATGAAAGCTTACCCCATGCTCAACCCACACGGATTGGGATTGGCCGAAAATTACCTGTATGTAGCAGAAGGCAAGCACGGACTCAAAAGTTTTAACGCATCCGATGTGCTTTCCATTGATAAAAATCAGTTGGAATTCATCCAATCCATGAAGTCGACAGATCTGATTCCTGGACCCAAATCCTTGATCGTCATCGGTGTAGACGGGGTATGCCAGTACGATTACAGCAATCCCGCAAAACTCAAAAAATTAAGTTGCATCCAAGTTAGCAACCCCATTGAAGTAAGCTAAGATGAGGCACAGCAAATTAATTTTTATGTTTCTTCTCTCTTGGTCCAGCATGCAACTCGCAGCTGCCCAAGAGAAAGGTACAGTCACTCAATTGGAATTGGGCCTACTGGGCGGAAAAACAAAAGACCTGTGGGAAGAA
>JBEDEY010000183.1:0-5534 GCA_041175425.1 Bacteroidota bacterium
GGTATGGAGCTTGCCAAGCGCTACAAAGAGCATCCAGAAATCTGCAATGCCATCGGTGCTCACCACGATGAAATCGAAATGACTTCCATGATATCTCCTATTGTACAGGCTTCAGATGCGATCTCCGGATCTCGTCCTGGTGCCCGTCGTGAGATCATGGACAGCTACGTGAAGCGTCTGAAAGAATTGGAGGAACTCGCTTTGAACTTTGATGGAGTCAACAAATGCTTTGCCATGCAGGCAGGTAGAGAGTTGCGAATCTTGGTCGATGCAGACAATGTAGACGATCAGAAGGCAGGACAGCTTTCCTTCGATATCTCCCAAAAGATCGAAAAAGAAATGCAGTATCCAGGTCAAATCAAGGTGACGGTGATCCGCGAAATGCGAGCGGTTAACTACGCCAGATAAACTTTTGCGAAGTATGTACTAAGCACCAAGTACAATGTACCAAGAGGCTGCAAGAAGCAAGAGCCGAGAAATAGCATAAGTTGTAAGTAGCCAGATAAAAAAGAACCATATAGGACCCTAGAAATCTTGTTTTTCTAGGGTCCTATATGGTTTTAGCCTATTTTTCAGGTCAAACTCAGACATTCAGCTTTCGAGATTCGACATTAAAAAAGTTTGGTATAATGTACCAAGTACTAAGACGCTGCAAGAGTCAAGACGGATTCTGCTGGCCGAGTTCCATGTTTACTTAGTTCAACGTTCGATATTCAGCTTTCGAAATTCGACATTAGCTTAAACCCGTCTGCCGTAGGTAATACTTCGTACCTGGTACATCGTACTTTGTACGCTCTCCCAGTTACTTGCGCTCTACTTCGCGTAGGTTTTCCAATTTCTTGTTCCGCAAGAACCCATTGATGTCTTCAAAATGCTCACGCACCCGCTTGTTGCCAAATTCAAATACCTTGGTAGCTAGTCCATCCAAGAAGTCTCGGTCGTGGGACACTAGGATGAGCGTGCCATCAAAGGCCTTGAGTGCATCCTTGATGATGTCCTTGGTCTTCATGTCCAGGTGGTTGGTCGGTTCATCGAGAATCAGCAAGTTGACCGGCTGCAAGAGGAGTTTGATCATGGCCAAACGGGTTTTTTCACCACCCGAGAGCACCTTTACTTTTTTGTTGATGTCATCGCCTTTAAACATGAAGGCTCCGAGGATATCTTTGACTTTGGTACGGATTTCTCCTACGGCTAGCTGATCGATGGTTTCGAAAATACTCAAGCTTTCGTCGAGGAGGGAAGCTTGGTTTTGAGCAAAGTAGCCGATCAAGGCATTGTGTCCCAATTCGCACTTTCCTTTAAAATCAATCTGGCCCATGATGGCCTTGATCATGGTGGATTTACCCTCTCCATTTTTACCAACAAAGGCTACCTTCTGCCCAAGTTCGATGGTCATCGAAGCTTGGTTAAACACGACATGGTCCCCATAGCTCTTGCTCATGTCCTCTACAATCACCGGGTATTTGCCCGAGCGAGGGGAGGGAGGGAATCGAAGTTTCAAGGCAGAAGTATCCACTTCATCTACCTCGACGATCTCCAGCTTTTCGAGCATTTTTACCCGAGACTGTACCTGCAAGGTTTTGGAGTAGGTGCCTTTAAAGCGATCGATAAACTGGGTGGTGTCGGCAATAAAGCGCTGCTGCTCCTCGTAATGTTTCTGTTGCTGCTCCCGTCGCTCCTTACGAAGTTCGAGGTAGTGGCTGTACTTGGCCTTGTAATCGTAAATGCGACCCATGGTCACCTCAATGGTTCGAGAGGTGATGTTGTCTACAAAGGCCCGGTCGTGGGAGATGACCACCACGGCTTTGGCTTTGGTCAGCAAAAAGTCTTCCAGCCATTGGATGGATTCGATGTCCAGGTGGTTGGTGGGCTCATCCAGCAGGATGAGGTCTGGGTTTTGCAATAGAATCTTTGCAAGCTCAATGCGCATTCTCCAGCCTCCCGAGAATTCAGAAGTGGAGCGTGTAAAATCCTCTCGAAGGAAACCTAGTCCTAGCAATACTTTTTCAACGGCCGCCTCGTAGTTGATTTCTTCGATGGCGTAAAATTTCTCACTCAACTCAGACACTTTCTCGATGAGCTTGTAATACTCTTCCGATTCGTAGTCGGTACGGATAGTAAGCTGCTCGTTGATGGCCTCAATTTCTTCCTTCATGCTCAGGTAGGAAGCAAAAGCCTTGGAGGCTTCTTCCATGACCGTGCAGTCATCTGCCGTGAGCAAGTGCTGAGGGAGGTAGGCGACCACATATCCTTTTGGGGCAGAAACGGATCCAGACGAAGGTTTATTTACCCCTGCAATAATTTTAAGGAGGGTAGATTTTCCAGCGCCATTCTTACCCATGAGGGCTATTTTGTCACTTTCATTGATGTTGAAGGTGATGTTGCTGAATAGGGGGCTGCCACCGTGAATAACGGATACATTGTCTACTGAAATCATCGAAACTTGAATTTGAGCAGCAAAGGTAGTTATTCAGTTCTTGGAAAAATCATCCGGCCCAAAATTACTACGTGATGCAGGAATTTGAACCAGTTAAAATTGCGAATCCAGGAGGAACGAAAATGTGTAGAGTTGCAATCAAAAACTTACCTTTGCACCATGCTTGTAGTGGTCACAGGAGTGTCAGGTACGGGAAAAACTACTCTAGGATTGGGCTTGTCTCAGGCACTAGGACTCCCGTTTTTGGATGCAGACCAGTTTCATCCCCCTGCCAACATTGAAAAAATGGGGAGAGGGGAGCCATTAACGGATGCTGATCGGCAACCTTGGTTAGCTGCTTTGGCTTCGAACCTGCTGGAAATGGAGAAGAAGGGAGGAGCCGTTTTGGCTTGTTCCGCTCTCAAAAACGCTTACCGCCAACAGCTTCAGGTGAGCAACCAACTTCGCTGGATCCACTTGACCGGATCGCGAGATCTGATTTGGGAGCGCATGCTTGCCCGTCAGAACCACTACATGAAGGCGGGGATGTTGGATTCCCAGCTATCCATTTGGGAGAAGCCTTCTTCAGGCAAACTAATTGATATTTCAGGGACCCCGGCCCAGGTGCTGGAGGCATCCCTTCACTATTTAACGCAACAAGAGATGAAAATGAACATGGGGGTGATCGGTATGGGTGTGATGGGCAAAAGCCTAGCGCTCAACCTCGCTGAAAATGGAGTTTCCGTATCCTTATACAACCGCTTTGTGGAAGGCAAGGAGGAGGGCATCGCCCAAAAGGTACTGGATGAAAATCCGGAATTCACTCAAACCGCTGCTTTTGAAGATTTGCAAGCGTTTGTAAATTCCTTGGCTACCCCGCGCCGCATTTTGATGATGATCCCTGCAGGAGCGGCTATCGATGCTCAATTGGATGCGTTGATTCCCCTGTTGGGAAAAGACGACTTGGTCATCGATGGAGGCAATTCATTCTACTTGGATTCGGATCGAAGAGTTAATCGCCTCAAAGAGGTAGGTATGCATTTCTTGCCCATGGGCGTGTCTGGTGGAGAAGAAGGTGCTCGAAAAGGCCCTTCCATCATGCCTGGCGGGAACGCGGAAGGCTATGCGCTAGTGGAGGATTTCTTAGGCAGGATTTCTGCCAAAGACAAGGACGGAAAGCCCTGCGTGACCTACGTTGGTCCGGGAGGCTCGGGTCACTTTATCAAAATGGTCCACAACTCCATCGAGTACGGAGAGATGCAGGTGTTGGCGGAGCTGGTTCACCTGTTGCGTTTTGGATTCGGCTGTACGGCAGCTCAGGTATCTGAAATTTTTTCGGATTGGGGAAAAGGAGAGTTGAAATCTTTCCTACTCGAAATCACCGCTGACCTATTGCTTTTCAAAGAAGGTGGAGAATTACTTCTCGATAAAATCCTCGATCAGGCTGGCCAAAAAGGCACCGGTGCTTGGTCGCTGACGACTGCCTTGGAGTATGGGATTCCATATAGCCCATTGGCTGAGGCGGTAAATGCGCGAGGCGTTTCTGGAGAAAAAGCGATGCGAGTAGCATTTTCAAAAACTTTCCAACATGAATTCCAGCAGGTAGAAGGTGCTTTGGAAATTTGGTTGCCCAAGATCAAAGAAGCATACGCTTTGGCACGAATCATTAACCATGAGGTAGGTTTTCGATTGATGAAAACGGTCTCTGATGCCAAAGGTTGGGACCTTAATTTCAATGAAATCGCACGAATTTGGACCAATGGCTGCATCATCCGATCCGGTTTGATGGAGACTATTTCAGCCAATTATGCGGATCATATTTCCTTCTTCGAAATGGCTGGAGTGAAAGAACAAGTAATTTCAGGAAGAAAGAATTTGGCTGAAATCGTGGGTTTGGCCTTGACAAAAGGCTTTGCTTTACCCGTGATGAGTGCAGGGATCAACTACCTCCTCGGTCGAATTACGGCCGAATCTTCTGCTTCAGTCATTCAAGCCCAGCGCGATTATTTTGGGGCACATACCTACCAGCGTAAGGACGATCCAAGTGGGAAGTTTTACCACACCCAATGGACCAACTCCTAAATGGTATACTACACTAAAGCTGGGCACTAGTCCAGCTTTTTTTTGAATATCCGGTTAATAATGAATAACAACCTCAACTAGGTGTTGAGGTTTACTATCATCTGCCGTGGACTGTTTGCGGTTGACAAATTGACCTGCTTTTTTCCATCAACGGGATTGGATTTGGATAAACAAGGAGCGAACTTCAAGAATCAACTTAAGCCGTTACTTATGTCTTTCAAATCTACTGTTCTGGTCCTGCTTTTTGGGCTACTATCCACCTTTGGCACTGCTCAAAATTTGGTCATTACCCAGGTCCACGTGGTTTCGATGGAGAACGAAAAAATCCTTACCAATCAAAACGTGTTGGTGAAAAATGGGAAAATACAATCCATTCTCCCCGCCGCTAGCACCTTGAGTGCCGAATGGCAAAGCGCTCCTCGTATTGATGGAAAAGGCAGTTTTGTTTTCCCTGGCTTGGCCGAATTTCACGCCCACTTGCCAGTATCCAACGATGGCAGCACACAGCTGCAAGAGGAGTCCATGTGGTTGTATCTGGCCAACGGAGTCGTCCGGATTCGTAGTATGCTCGGCCATTCTAGCCACTTGGAATTGAGAGAACGAATCAATTCTGGAAAGTTGATGGGTCCACGAATTGTGATTTCTGGCCCCTCCTTCAGTGCCACCACCGTAACCGACGCCCAGCAGGCTGCAGATCGGGTGCGTGAACAAAAACAGGCAGGATACGACCACCTCAAAATCCACCCTGGGCTGACCCTAGAGGAAATGACAGCCATCGCCCAGGCTGCTAAGCAGGAACAAATCCCTTTTGGCGGGCATGTGCCCCTGGAGGTAGGGATTCGCAATGCCCTACAAAGTGGATTCAAATCGGTGGAACATATCGATGGCTACATGGAAGGCTTGCTCCCAGCTACCCTCACCATTGACCCCACTACCTCAGGACCTTTTAATCTCAACCTAGCAAGTCAGGTAGACTGGAGCAAGTTGCCCGAATTGATTCAGCTTACCTTGGCTCAAGGAAGCTACCTTGCGCCTA
>JBEDEY010000184.1:0-3354 GCA_041175425.1 Bacteroidota bacterium
GGATTGACCAAGGTGTTTGCCCTTCAAAATGGGCAATACGTTCCTTTGGGTAATGAAATTAAGGGCGAAGGCATCAACGACCGTTTGGGCTATCGAATCAGTTTGAGTGGGGATGGAAAAACAGTAGCCATGGCGACCAACCACGTCATGGGATGTTTCAGTTGTACCGTAGCTGGCGATTACGTGATCGTGTATTACTATGACGACGTGTCCAAAACATGGATCAAGAAGGGGGATAAAATTCTCTTTGATGGACAAGGAACAGGTCCTGGAGGAGTGGACATTCAAAGTCTTGATTTGAATTTTGACGGCTCTGTATTGGCAGTAGGCAATGCAAGAGAGCCAATCAATGGATATGCCTCTGGCGCAGCTTTTATCTTCACCTTCGATGAGGTTAGCAGAACTTGGGTGAAAAAAGGATCAACAATTAATCCAATAACTGTGGGCTTGACTCAAAGCGGAACTGATTTTGGTGCTATTGTGCGGCTGAATAAGGAAGGTAATCGACTTGTATTAAACCAGCCTTACTCGTTTTTTAATTACTCAAAAGCAGGAAATGTGTATGCTTTTGAGTTTACTCAAGGCGACTGGAAATTATTGGGACAGCCTATTTCTGGAACACAGGGATTCTTTTCTCGGTTTGGAAAATCGGTGGACATGAACGATTCGGGAGATCAAATCGTAATCAGTGAGAATTATGAAGTCATCTCCAACAATGAAATTTATTTGGGTAAGGCGCACGCCTATACCTACGATGCAGCTACCAAAAAATGGAAGGCACTTGGAAATCAAATGAAGGGGCCAAAAATAACCATTGCACAGGCCATCGATCAATGGAGATTTACGGATGAAAATGCGAAGGTTTCGATCAGTGGAGCAGGCAACCAAGTTGCCCTTTCGTTGAAAGTGACGGAAAATTTTGAATCCAACGGGAATCAAAAGCACTTCATCAATGTGTTCGACTTCGATAAAGTAGCGAATACTTGGGCGGCGACTTCAGCACCTTTTGCTACAGAAAATGCTACCCCAGGTGCAGGGCATCGACCTACCTATGCTGAAACAGTGATCAGTTCAAATGGGGCTAAAGTGTTTTTTGGTTCGGGTGAAAAGATTGGTTATCCAGAGGATAAAACATTCATTAGGGTCTATGAAACGACGACCAACTTTATCCCAGATACGCAGGCTCCTGTTTTAGTGCTCAAAAACCCGTACACACTTGCTATTCCAGCTTCTGGTACGGCTGTTCTGGAGGCATCAAGCCTAGACAATGGTTCTACGGATAACAAAGGCATTACCGAAGTTACCCTTTCCAAATCCACCTTTACCTGTGCGAATTTGGGGCCGAATACAATCACCTATACCGCAAAAGATGCTGCTGGAAATACCTCTACTGCTACGGTGACCATCAACGTAGTAGATGAGATCAAACCTACGCTAAAAGCAAAAACCAGCTTCACCATCAAGCTAGATGCTGAAGGCAAAGGAAGCTTGAAGTGGGAAGACCTTGATGAGGGAAGTACAGACAACTGTACGGTCAAGGACAAGCTACTTTCCAAGTCTGCATTTACCTGCGCTGACCTAGGAGCTAGCAAAATCACTTACTCCGTAAAAGATGCCTCAGGGAATACCTCCAGCGCTGAGGTGACGATCACGGTGGTAGACGAAATCAAACCTATCCTCAAAGCAAAAACCAGCTTTACTGTCAAGCTAGATGCCGAAGGTAAGGGAAGCATGAAGTGGGAAGACCTTGATGAGGGCAGTACAGACAACTGTGCAATCAAAGACAAGCTGCTTTCCAAATCTGCCTTCACCTGTGCAGACTTAGGAGCGAGCAAAATCACGGTTACTGCGAAGGATGCCTCAGGCAACACTACCACGGCTGAAGTGACGATCACTGTAGTCGATGAGGTCAAACCAACCGTTAAAGCCAAAACTAGTTACAACATCAAGCTTGACACCCAAGGTAAGGCCACACTCAAGTGGGAGGACATAGATGAGGGTAGCAGTGACAACTGCAGCATCAAGGAACGTTCCCTTTCTAAAACGGAGTTTACCCGTACAGATGGAGGAGATAGTAAGATTACGTACACTGTCACCGATGTGAGCGGAAATATCAGCAGTGTCGAGGTGACCGTTCGCGTAGACATTGTCCTTGCTTCACCTGAGCGCCCTAAGGATGCCAATTTCTTGAAGGCTTACCCGAATCCAGTGAAGGACTACCTCTATTTAGAGTTTGCCGAAGGCATTAGCGCTGGCGCTATCCGCAGCAGCTCCTTGGTAGATGCCTCGGGTAGAGTTTTGGGAGAGCTGCGTCTGGAAGATGGTGGCAATGGTTTGCTTGGCTTCTCGACCCAATCGCTTCACCCAGGCATGTATTTCCTACGACTAAGCACGCGTGACACGCTACATCTAATCAAATTCACCGTAATCCGCTAAGAGATGAACAAGTTATTTCCCTTCCTATTCCTATGTTTTATTTGCCTTGCTTCCTGCGGAGAAAAGGAAACCCCAAAAACACCTGAAGAGCAGGCGCTAGAAAAGTTGAGCGGAAACCTGGGTACCAGCTATACGCTGGGTACCACGGGTTACGTAAAACGAAATCAAGTGGACGAAAGCCGGTTTTATCCTGGGCTCACGATCCGACTAGATGGAGCGACCAAGTCTTACACTACTACTGGTGCCTCTGATTTATTTGAGTCTAGTGGTAATTGGGAGTTTGTAGGAACCAACTTTGACAAGATCCGACTTACGGGCAGTAAGCCTGCCTCTCAGGTAGATATTTCCTTCACCAAAAATGCGAAGGAGCTTACGCTTCTGTTTTCCGTACCCACTCCTCCAGGAGGAAGAGTGGCTTCCCTTACGGGCAGTTACGAAATCAAGTTGACAGGAGGGTAAATTCCTACCAATTCATTGGGATTCCGTAGGTTCGTGTAGGACTCACAAGACAAGCCTCCCGCAGCATTGCGGGAGGCTTTTTCTTGCTTTGATTGCATGAAGAGGAGTATTTTTAGGTACATTCACCGGATGAAAAAGGGAATTTTTGCCAGCGTTTTTTTGCTTTTCTGTCTAACCGCAACTGCACAATCAGTTCAAGTCAAGGACTTATCCGCTTCAGTGGGAAGCTGGGAAGGGAAATTGACCTATTTGGATTACTCAACTGGCAAACCGTACACCATGTCGGCCAACATCAACATTGGGTTAACAGCAGATGGAAAGGGATATGTAATGGCCTTTGAATACCCCAAAGAACCTCAGGCTAATTCAAAAGACACCACGTTCATTCAAGATAATTTTTTTGGCAAGGATAAAATTGTTGCGTTTGAAAAAGCTTCTGGGGGTGGCTATACCCTGGTG
>JBEDEY010000185.1:0-5057 GCA_041175425.1 Bacteroidota bacterium
ATATTGGAGGGTCGAATTCAAAATAATCCGGATGAAGCCCGAATTCTTATGCTTCAAATTGCCCAAGAAAAAGGACTTTACCCCATACAAAAAACTTAAATACTAGTTCAGTCATGATGAAAATTGCAGTTTTCGTTTCCCTATTCACACTTAGCATCGGTAGCGCCCTCGCTCAAACAGCCACGGACTCTATCCCTAAGTTTGACCCTAAAGTAAAAAATGCGCTCAATATGGTGGATCGGATGGCCTACGAGGCAGCGCTACGCTACAGTGACTTGGCCATTGCTAAACAAAAGCTTTACGATTTGATGGCAAGAAACCCAGAAGATCTCCGCTACATGGAAGCTTTGGGTAGCTTGTACTTTGAGGCAGGCCAAAATGCATCTGCAGCTTTGGTGGCCATGGATATTTTGAAAATCAATGATAAGAATGTGGGCGCGTTGGAAATTGCCTCCTATTCCTTGGAACAATTGGGTGCATTTGACCGCGCTTTGCCCTATTACGAGAGCTTACACTTGTTGACAGGTGACAACTTTAGTTTGTACAAGTCAGCCTACCTACAGTATTCCATGAAGCGCTATGCAGAAGCGATGAATTCTTTGACGATGCTTATGAAAGTGGCCAAACCGGATGAAAAAATTGGTTTTGCTGTTTCTGAGACCGAGACTCAGCAGGTGGACATGAAAGCGGCGGCGCTCAACCTGAAAGGCCTGGTATTTTTGGATCAAAACTCAAAGGTGGAAGCTAAGGCGGCATTCAATGAAGCCCTTGCCATTGAGCCTACATTTACCCAAGCAAAAGAAAATCTGGTGAAGACAAATTAATCACCATTAAGGATAAACAAAAAAATACCGACGGCCGTCGGTATTTTTTTTTGTCCAAAGTTTATCCCTCATCAAGGAGGGGGGATTTTAAATGGTGGAACCGAAAGAAATGTCGTCCATGGTACTATCTAATAGTTTCCCTTTTTCACATTTCAGCACGCGGTAGGGGTATTTCCGGAGTAGTTCGTGATTGTGGGTTGCCATTAGAATGGCAGTTCCTTTTTTATTGATGTCTTGGAATAATTTGAAAATACCATCCGCAACATCAGGATCTAGGTTGCCTGTAGGTTCATCGGCAAGCAAAATCGAGGGATTGTTGAGCAAGGCTCTGGCAATTACAACACGCTGCTGCTCTCCACCAGATAGCTGGTGTGGCATTTTGTTGAGGGCTTCCAAAAGACCCACTTGAAGTAGTACTTCTCCAATTCGTTCCTTGATTAGGATAGGATCTGTCCAGCCGGTAGCTTTCAATACAAAGGAGAGATTTTCATGAACAGAGCGGTCTGTAAATAGCTGAAAATCTTGAAAGATGATTCCGATTTTTCTTCTGAGGAAGGGAACTTCCTTGTTTTTAATTTCGGGAAGGGAGTAGCCGACTACCTCAGAAAGTCCTGATTTTAAGGGGAGGTCGGCATACAAGGTTTTCAATAAGGAGCTTTTGCCACTTCCTGTTCTACCGATTAGAAATACAAACTCATGTTGCTCCACGGAAAAGGTCACGTCACTGAGGACGGGGTTTTCTCCTTGGAAGATGGTGGCCTGTGTCATGGACAACACAGGGAGTGTACTGAAATCCATGGATTTTAGAGTTCTAGTTTTTGAAGTTTCCCAAATGGGAGAGATTTGATTAATTCTTCTAGCTGTTCTTCCTTGCCTTCCAATCCAAATTTTTCCACGCTTTTCATGGGGCGATCTGCTCTGAAGTAGGCCACAAGCACAAAATTTTCATCTCGAACCTGAATGTAATCGGGAATTTTTGCTTTTCCTTTGACTTTGATGATGTACATGGCTGCGTGCTGCTAGTGAATTGAAGTTCAATGCTTATTTACTTGCTGCCTTGGCGTGATCCGCAAGAAATTGCGCTAGTCCTGAGTCGGTAAGTGGATGGTTCAACAGTCCAGTGATCACTTTGAGCGGACAAGTCACGACATCTGCTCCAAGTTCAGCGCATTTGATTAAGTGCATGGTGTGGCGTACAGATGCTGCGAGCACCTCGGTCTCATACCCATAGTTTTGGTAGATGTGCACAATCTGACCAATCAACTCTAGGCCGTCAAATGCAATGTCATCCAATCGGCCGATAAAGGGTGATACATACGAAGCGCCAGCTTTAGCCGCCAAAAGTGCTTGACCTGAAGAAAAGATCAGCGTACAGTTGGTGCGAATTCCTTCGCTATGGAAGTAACGGATGGCTTTGACACCGTCACGGATCATTGGGATTTTCACCACGATTTTGTCATCCAATTTGGCAAGCTCCTTTCCTTCACGGATCATGCCTTCGTAGTCGGTAGCAATTACTTCAGCACTCACTTTGTCTTCCACGATACCGCAGATGGCTTTGTAGTGTGCCTTGATGTTTGCCTCTCCAGTAATGCCTTCCTTGGCCATTAAGGAAGGGTTGGTGGTCACACCATCCAATACTCCCAAGTCATGTGCTTCGCGGATTTCGGCTAGATTGGCGGTATCAATAAAGAATTTCATAGCGATGTATTTTAGGGGTGAAAAAAAGCAGTTGTTCCAATCCCAATGGACTGTTGACAAGTAACAAAGTTAAAAGATTAATTAGGATAAGGTAGCGAAAGGAGGGCTTGAATTTGGGCTACCAGAAAAAAAAGAGGCGGCATCGCACCGCTACGACCGCCTACCCTTGCTTCCTTCCGGACCTGGGGGATTCAGCAGGAGCTGGTCGTGCCGCCGGATACAAAGGTAAGCCAAAATTCAGGCATTGCAAGTGGCTGTACATAATTTGGGGGTATAGATCAGAAAATCACCCACTAAATGTTTTAACTTGGTGCATTCATTTCATCCATTTACCCTCCCGACTATGAGAAATTTTCTTGCCTTACTCTTGCTAACTGGATGCTTAGCTTCTTGCTCCTCCAAGCCTGAATTGTATCAATTTCAGGTGGCTGATCTTGAACCCAATTTGATCGAGCTTTCCTCCGATAAATTTATGGGGCGCATGCCTTTTACTGCAGGAGAGGAGATTACGACCTCCTTTTTAGAAAGTAAATTCAAGGAAATGGGCTTAGAACCAGGAAATGGAGATTCCTATTTTCAAGAGGTGCCCATGGTTTCGATCATCAGCCGTCCTGAACAAACCATGGCGTTTAAGAGTGCCAAAGGAGCTGTAGTAGGTGAAGGGGTGAAGGATTTTGTGATTTGGACACAGCGCACCGATTCGGTAGTGAAGGTGGAGGATGCAGAGGTGGTCTTTGCTGGCTTCGGTATTGTCGCTCCTGAATATGGCTGGAACGATTACAAAAACTTGGATGTGAAGGGAAAAATTGTGGTGGTGATGATCAACGATCCTGGTTTTGGAAGCGAGGATTCCACCTTTTTTAAGGGAAATACGATGACCTATTACGGCCGATGGACCTACAAATACGAGGAGGCTGCACGCCAAGGAGCTTTAGGCTGTTTGATTATACACAATACCATCCCTGCCGGCTATGGATTTAATGTGATGCAGAACAATTGGAATGCTTCCAAACTTTACCTTGATGACCGAGGGCAAGACAAGTATAAACTGGGTTTTGAAGGTTGGATTACCCTTCCCTTTGCCAAGCAATTGTTTGAACAGATCGGTAAGAAGGAGTCTGAGTTGTTGCAAGCGGCCAGAACCGCGAATTTTCAAGGATTTTCGACAGGCATGAATGTAAGTACTAGTCTTGCAGTGGAGGCTACCTACAATGTTTCCAAAAACGTGATCGCCAAGATCACTGGAAAAACTGCCCCCGAAGAAGTGATTATTTACACTGCGCACTGGGATCACTTGGGTATAGGCAAAGCTGATGAAACAGGCGATAGTATTTACAATGGAGCATTGGACAATGCTTCTGGTACCGCAGCTTTATTGGCGCTAGCAAAGGGATTCAAAACTGATGCTCAGCCCGATCGAACCGTGGTGTTTTTGTCCGTGACGGCGGAGGAGCAGGGGCTATGGGGCTCGGCCTACTACGCACAGCACCCTATCTTTCCCAAAGAAAAGACAGTGGCCAACATCAATATGGATGGCGTCAATCCTTACGGGAGAATGAAGGATGTTTCCGTGATAGGGGTAGGGCAATCCGAAATGGAAGATCTATTGGATGAAGAGCTCAAAAAACTAGGGCGCTATGCTGCTCCTGAACCGAATCCTGTGGCGGGCTATTATTTCCGTTCGGATCATTTCAACTTTGCGAAGATTGGTATTCCTGCCTTGTATTTTGGGACGGGCATCGACCATCTGGAGAAGGGAAAGGAGCATGGAAAGCAGCTTCATGAAGAATACGTGGCCCAGTATTACCACAAAGCAGCGGATGAATACGATCCGAAACGATGGAACCTAGATGGAGCGGTTGACGATGTACAGTTGCTGTATCAGGTAGGTCGCAATCTTGCCAACTCCACGAAATGGCCAGGATGGAAGGAAGGATCTGAATTCAAAGCCATTCGAGATAGCTACTTCAAAAAATAAGGTATTCTAGCTTTAGTCCACCTTGATTCCATAGGATTCGAGTAGACCAGGCAAACCAGCAAGATCAAATCGAGCGCCTTTGATTGCATTGAGTTCGGGAGCAATGCGGTAGTTGACTGCATCTCGAAAGTCGGCTTTTTCGAGGTTGGTCTGATCGAAGACTGCCCCGAGGAGGTCTGAACCCTGAAAACTTGCTTCGTTCAAGTTGGCTTGGGAAAAATCCACCTCTCGCAATCGCGATTGCAGGAATTTTGATTTTTTGAGGGGGAGCTTGTAAAAATTGCAGTAGTCTAGGACACAGTGTTCGAGATGGAGTTCGAGCAGGAAGGGATTTGCAGCAGCAAAGGCGATTCCTAGCATTTTGCAGCGCACAAATCGTACATTTTGAAAATTTACTTTCACTACCTTGATGTTGCTCAAGTCGCAGCCTTCAAACTTGCAGTTTTCAAAACTTGCCTGTTGAAACGACGCTCCAGAGAAGTTGCAGTTGGAAAAGGTACAGGAATCGTATTCCCCAGAAAGAATGTCCGACGCTGTCAGGTTTTGGAAATGTT
>JBEDEY010000186.1:0-5822 GCA_041175425.1 Bacteroidota bacterium
CTGGTACAGACTCCTGGGAAAAACAAAAAAAGGACTATCTGGCACTTTTAGATTACTACAAAGGGCTGCATTTCAATGCGGTCATCGTCCAAATTCGCACTGCTGGCGATGCCTTGTACCCCACCAAATTGGCCCCTTGGTCCAAGTACCTTACTGGGTCACAAGGGACTCCTCCCAAAACACAAGAAGACCCACTGGCTTGGATGATTGCCGCCGCCCACCAGCGTGGCCTAGAATTCCATGCCTGGCTCAATCCCTACCGAGCCACCATGGACTTGAATACTGCCGGGCTAAATCCAAACCATGACTTTCACAAGCACCGCAACTGGATGCTCAAATACGGCACCAAGTGGTATTATGACCCAGGATTGCCTGAGGTGAAAGCTCATTTGCTTCAAATCATCTCCGAAGTAGTGGATACCTACGAGATCGATGCCATTCATTTTGATGATTATTTTTACCCCTACCGAGAGCCCAACCTCGAATTTCCAGACCAAGCCTCTTATGCTGCCTACAAAAAATCAGGGCAATCCAAGGAAGATTGGAGAAGACAAAATGTAGATGAACTGATCCTGGCCCTAAGCGAAACGATCAAAAGTAAAAAGCCATGGGTCCAATTTGGAATCTCTCCTTTTGGGGTTTGGCGAAACAAAAGCAAAGATCCCAAAGGTTCACCTACCCAAGCTGGGCAAACCAATTACGACGACCTCTTTGCAGATGTGCTTCTTTGGATGAAAAATGGCTGGATTGACTACCTCATTCCGCAGCTTTACTGGAGCATGGAACACCGCTTGGCGTCACACCGAATTCTCGCTGACTGGTGGTCCAACAACAGCTATGGGGTACCCGTGTACCTTGGCAATGGACCTTATAAAATCCGGGAAGATTCAGATGCGGCTTGGAAAGAGCCCAAGGAACTCATCACACAGGTTCACTACGGTAGAACTCTCCCCCAAATCCAAGGAAATGCATTTTTCTCAGCAAGATCTATGTATACCAAAAATCAGGACATTGCGCAGCTCCTCAAAAAAGAGGTCTACGATCGCCCGGTTTTGCCTCCCGGTTTTGAACCTAAAACTCCAGTAAACATCCCCACTCCGGTGGTTTTGGATCTCCAAGGTTCCTCTGAAAAAATCCATATAAAACTTGAAAAGGGTTTGGATTCCGGCATCCGCTATGCACTGGTACAGGGCGGGGATGACCTGAATAGCATCCATCAGGCCCCTCTACACAAGATTTGGGTTGGAAGTACCCAAAAAACTAGCCTAGACATTCCGCAGCTCAATAGCAATTACTTGGCCATTCGCTGGGTAGATAGCTATGGTAGAGTCATCCAAAGTCAAGTGCTGCAACTCACAAAAACTACCCGACCATGAAAGACATGCTCGTTAGACTGCTCGAACTTCCTTCCGGAGCGGAGCTAGAGCAAAAGCTGCTGGAGAAGGAAAAAATTGTAGTCCGACGGGCCATTGCTCCTGAGAAGCATTTGGTTGCCGACTGGGTGCTGAACGAATTTGGTGCCTATTGGAAATCCGAGGTGGAAGTAGCCTTTTCTCGACAGCCCGTGTCCTGTTGGATTGCGCAGCGGGGCAATGCCCTTTTGGGCTTTGCCTGCTACGAAAGCACCGCACGTAATTTCTTCGGCCCTACAGGCACACGAGAAGCTGAACGAGGCAAGGGCATAGGCACACTCCTTTTACTCAAATCCCTTGAATCCATGCGCGAAATGGGTTATGGCTATGCGATCATCGGTGGCGTAGGTCCCGCAGAATTCTATGAAAAAGCGGTTGGGGCTAAAATCATCGAAGGATCAGAAATAAGTATCTACCAGCATTTACTCCGAAAGGCATGAGTAAACCCACCAAAAACCCATGGCTATGGGTGCCCTCTTTGTACCTCACAGAATCAATTCCCTACGTGATCATCATTACAGTGTCCGTGGTGATGTACAAAAACTTGGGCATCTCCAATGCAGATATTGGATTGTATACTTCCTTCTTGTACTTGCCCTGGGTGATCAAACCAATCTGGAGCCCAATTCTTGAATTGGTAGGACACAAAAAACAATGGTTCCTCAGCATGCAATTCATCCTTTCCCTAGTTTTTCTTGGAGTAGGATTGACTACAGGCAGCTCTCAATTTTTCACGCTTACCTTGGCCTTTTTTTGGATGGGTGCCTTTGCCTCCGCCACCAACGACATTGCATCGGATGGACTGTATTTGATTGCGCTTAAACCCGAGCAGCAAAGTTTCTTTGTAGGCATGCGCAGCACCTTTTACCGCGTGGGAATGATCACGGGGCAGGGATTGATTGTGATGGTAGCAGGGTATTTGGAACAACAGTTTGGAGATCCTACCCAAGCCTGGTCTTGGACCATGCTGGGTGTTGGTGGATTGATGTTGCTCTTGACAGGGATTAATTTCCTCTCCACGCCAAAGGTGATTGAGGAACGTGTCGCCAAAGAAGATCAGCCGAGTTTTGGAAAGGTGTTTTCTACATTTTTTACGAAGAAAAACATAGGGCTTTCCTTGGGCTTTGTGTTGCTCTACCGCTTGGGAGAATCCCAATTGGTGAAGATGGCTTCTCCCTTCTTTTTGGATGAACGCACCGAAGGTGGATTGGGATTGAGCACCACAGAAGTTGGATTTATTTACGGTACACTAGGGGTGATTGCCTTATTGCTTGGAGGGATTTTGGGAGGTATTGTCATTTCCAGAGATGGTTTGGGTAAGTGGATGATGCCCATGGCTTTTGCCATCAATGCCCCAAACATTGGCTATGTATTTTTGGCCTGGCTTCAGCCTGATAACGTGTATTTTGCAGCCTTAGTAGTAGTCATAGAGCAACTGGGTTATGGGTTTGGCTTTGCTGCCTTTATGATATTCTTGATCTTCCTTGCCGATGGACTTTTCAAAACAGCTCATTACGCCCTCGCCACAGGATTTATGGCCATGGGTATGATGCTTCCCGGTATGCTCAGTGGCTATGTACAAGAGTGGCTTGGTTATCCCGGGTTTTTCGTTTGGGTAGTGATCGCAACGATTCCAGGATTTGTGATGGCGTATTTGGTGAAGTATCCGAAAGAGTTTGGGAAGAAAATTGAAGGCTAAAACTTCGACATTCGATACTCAACATTCGACATTCATCATTAAAAGTAATTACGAATGTCGATAGAAGAAGGAAGAATTTCGAATAGCGAGCACTTCGACATTATTTATTCAGCATTCGACATTCTTTATTAATTCAATGACGAATGTCGAGAGAAGAATGAAGAATTTCGAAGAACCTACAACTACACTAATATGAATAAAAATCAAAAAATAGCCCAGCTATTCTCCCCTGCGGCGTTTATTCACGATACCGAAGAAAATTACCAAGCCATTGAAACCCTAATTCGCGAACAGGAAATCGGGGGGCTTACTTTTTTCCATAGCCGGCATTCTGCTGCGGCCAACTTTGAGAAGCGCGCGGAAGTGCTCGAAACTACGGGCACCTACGAGAAACTCATTGCACTAATCAACCGCTACCAAAAAGTTTCCAGCATCCCACTCTTGATCAGCATCGATGGGGAATATGGCTTGGCTATGCGCATTGAAAATACACCCCAATATCCCTTTGCCATTACGCTTGGCGCCTTAAACCAGAACGCGGAATCCCAAGTGGAAGAAGTCGGTTACCGCATGGGCTTGGACATGAAGCGCTCCGGCATACACCTCAACCTCGCTCCTTGCGCCGATGTCAATACGAATCCGGATAACCCGGTGATTGGCTACCGCTCTTTTGGAAAGGATACCCAAAAAGTTGCACAATTGGCATTTGCTGCCTATTCAGGCATGAAAAAAGCAGGGATTGGCGCTTGCTTAAAACACTTTCCCGGACATGGAGACACGGCTACGGATTCCCATTTGGGACTGCCGATATTGCACAAAACCAAAGCAGAACTTCAAGCCGAGGAACTGTTTCCTTTTCAATACGGCATCGACCGAGGGGTGGAACTCATCATGGTCGGCCACTTGGCCGTACCTGCACTTACGGGAGGGGAAAACATCCCAGCCAGCATCAGTCGAGAGCTGATCACCGACTTGCTGAAGGGAGAGATGGGGTTCAAAGGGCTCGTGATCTCCGATGCCTTGAATATGAAGGCAGTAGCCAACCTATTTCCAGAGCCAGGCGAACTCGAATGGCAGGCATTTCATGCAGGAAACGACATCCTCTGCTTCTCTGATCACGTAAGTGAAGGCATCGCAAAAATCGCACAACAGGCTTCAGATTCAGCAATAGACACCGTTTTTGAAAAAGTCATGGACTTAAAAAAGCGGTTGGGTGTGCTCGAACCCAAGCCGATTGAAGTTCCTGCCTTCGACTGGGATAGCCATTCCCAGCTTCAACAAAGCTTGGCGAAAAACTACGTTTCGGTGATCTCAGGGGAAATTGATTCGGCAGAGCTCGACACGTTAGCAAAAGCAGGGAAACTGGGTTATCAAGAATTTTTTACGGCTAGTTCAAGCCGGTTTTCAGAAGAGTTTAATCTTCCTTTCTCCTCAATCGAAGAGGCAGAGAAAGTGATTTTGGCAGTCTTTGTGCCCAGCCACAAGCCCTTGAACCAATTTGGAATGGACCCAGACATCCTTGCTCAAATCCATCAGTTCGCCAAAACCAAAGCCTGTATTTTGGCGCATTTTGGAAATCCCCTGGCACTGAAGTACCTGGGTGAGTTGACTGACTTTGAAGCGGTAGTCTGCGCCTATCAGGGATTTACCGAGACCCAAGTTCAGGCTGCAGCAGTTCTAAACGGGAACTAAGGAGGCATTTACTTCGATCGAGGGCAAAGAAAAAAGCCATTCGCGGCGGCGGTGGCTTTTCTAGTTTTACTTTCTAATCCAGAGAAATGAAACAATGCTACTATCGAAGATGTGACTACCTGAAATTCATAGTGTTGAATTCAGTGTAGATTGCAACTAATTGGACTTAAATAATTTGATTGTGTAGTCTAGTAATTCTTTCCCTCCAATTTCTCCGTGACCAGGAATAACAATTTTAACATTTGGGTATTCTTGTTTTACCTTCTCCACAGTATTTGGCCATTCACTAACGTTTGCGTCTCCCAAATATCCTTTAGTGGCATCTAATTCTTTAATTAAACAGCCCCCAAATAATATGTTTTCTTTTGGGAAATATCCTACAACGTTATCTTTAGTATGGCCTTGCCCAAAATATTTCACAACAGCATAGGTATTTCCAAGGGTTAATTTAAGCGAGTCGTTAAATCCATTTTGAGGTACTACCTCATTATTTGATTTCGCTAATTCGATGGTAATAGCATTTGCGAATGAAGAAATTTTATTTGAATGGAATGATAATAAGCCCCCTAAGCAATCATCATGAAAGTGAGTGGGAACAACCGCATTTATTTTACAATGAAGCTCTTCCTTAATAAAATTGATTAAATCTTCGGCGCTTTTAGTAGTTGTAGGTGTATCGAATACCACCACTTCATTACTATTTCGAACTATCATCCCGTTGCAGGAAACCTTCCCAAAATCATTTGTTTGTAGAAATGAAGTATGCAAAAATGCATTTTCAGCAATTTGAATGACAATCAAATCTTCAGAATGATAAACTTCAATCGGCTTAAATTCTTTGGTACTCAGCGTACTTTGGGAATATAAATTTTCACAGAGTAAAAATGTTAGGACAAAAAGAAGTGTTTTCATAGGGTAAATTTAAGAAAAGATACAACTAGCCTAAATTACTGAGGTGCCTAGAAAAAGCCATCCGAATCCACGGATGGCCATTCTACTAGAGTCCCTATTTCACCCTC
>JBEDEY010000187.1:0-6791 GCA_041175425.1 Bacteroidota bacterium
CCCGTTGTCTCCAACCTGCAAGTCGGGAAAACCGACGAAAACCGCCCCAAAAAAGGACTAATACCAGTAATATGAATAAGTAAACCGTAGGGAAAGGCAGCTTACCCAAGCTGAGGTCAATCCCATTGCGAATGACTGGAAAAAAAGTTCGCGAATAGAATTGATCTGTAACTTCAGGGTACTGGCCAGCCAGAAATCGAACTGCTAGTGCCAGCAACCCAAAAAAGGCCCAGGTCCAGTTTGTGTTTTTCACGGCTTCGAGCGCTTACACGCCCTCTGCCTGTACTTCCTTGACTTCTGGAAGCATTCGGGTAAGCAGGTTTTGAATACCTGCCTTCAAGGTCACCGTGCTTGAAGGGCATCCGGAGCAGGAGCCTTGCAAAAGCACCTTCACGATTCCATCGGTAAAGGAGTGAAATACGATAGCTCCTCCATCCTGCTCTACTGCAGGGCGAATGTATTCGTCTAGGATACCTTTGATTTTTTTAACAATCTCAGAATCGTTTTCGTCAAAAAGGGGATCCTTTTCTAAAAGCACCTGCACTGCCTTTTGGCCGGACTCCAGGTACTGCCGAATGTGGTCCCGAAAGATCGTCTGTACTTCTGCCCATTCCACATCTTCCGACTTGGTAATGGTTACAAAATTGGAAGCGATAAATACGCGCTGCACCGCTGCAAAATTGAACAGTTCCTTCGCCAACTGACTTGCTCCGGCACTTGCCGCATCTGGAAAATCATAACTTACTCCCTCCTCCACCAACATAAAGTTGGCGACAAACTTGAGTGAATTGGGATTGGGATTGGCCTCCATGTAGAGGTGAACGGGTCTAGCTTGCGCTTTCAACATGACAGAAAAGGGATTTTAGAAGGAGAAACCAATTTTGGCGATAGAAGTTCCGATGGGAGAGAAATTTGCTTAATTTTTTGGAAGGTTGCCTTTGGCAGCATACCATATACCGCCATACAGGTGCTTCAAGAAGTCTGCATCTTCCCATACGGCATCCACATGGCCTAGCGCAGTGTAGAAAACTCTCCCTCCATCAAACTCATGGTACCAAGCCATCGGATGGTTAGCCCCCATGGCTTTTGCAGGCTGATAGGTCGTCTCATCGGCCTGGATCAAAACCTTGATAGCCGGGTTGATGCTCTTAAATTCGTACAGCTCATCGGTCCAAAGCCAGTTTTCAGGCAAATGCCAAGTAGCAGGGTGCGTACGGTCCGCCACATGTAGACGGAGGGTTTGGTTACGAGGATGTGCAAGGAAGTAGGCGCCGATCATCTGATTGTACCAAGGCCATTCGTATTCTGTATCCGTGGCAGAGTGAACTCCTACTACCCCTTTTCCCGATTGCACAAATTTTTGGAAGGCCGCTTTTTGGGCATCGTTAAAAATGGTCCCCGTCGTACTCATCAGCACCACCACATCGTATTTGGCGAGATTTTCGTCGGTAAATTGGGTTGCATCTTCTGAGGTATGCACAGAAAACACGTGCTTCTCACCCATCTTTTTGAGTGCCATGACCCCATTGGGAATAGACTGGTGCCGGAAGCCTGCAGTTTTAGAAAAAACCAACACGCGAAACTGTCCCCCCTGCTGGGCGAACGTAGCCATGCCCGTGCTCAACAAAAGTACGGCGGCTAGGAGAAAGGATTTGAATGAGTTCATGGGTTATTGTTTTGAATGAAATCTGTAAATGCTTATTGGATCAGGGCAAATTTTTCCCCTGCTTCTTTTCGTGAAAATGCATTGAAATGCCACCATTCGCTACCAATTCCTGTAAATCCTGCGCTTTTCATCACCTTTCTGAGGATCTCACGGTTAGCCACTTGCACTTTGGTGATTTTCTTTTCTGCGAGCATCTGTAGTTCACGATCAGGGTAGGCCGGGTAGCCAAAGTAGTCAAAGGGAGTGCCCATATCCAGTGGCTTCCCTGTTTTCAAGTCTAGGATAGATAGATCTACGGCCACGCCATAATTGTGAAGTCCTCCAATTTTGGGGTCCGAAACATACAGGGGCTTTAGGCTATCTGGCTTGTCCAAGCCATCCCACAAAATTTGCTGCACCCGGATCGGTCTTACCCCATCATATACCAACAGACTTAGGTTGGGATACTCTTCCTGCAATGCCTTTTGGGCTTTGGCTAGCATCGTTGCAGCTACCGGCTGCAAGTAGCATCGTGTCAAATCCCCGTACACATCTTGCTTGAAGAAATTGTCTTCAGTAGAATATTTCAACTCCACCTGAATTCCCGGAATCTCCTGCTCAATGTCCACCAATCCTTGCTCCCGAAACGAACCTTCAAGATCAGTTAGGCTCGAAGGCTCTTCTTTGGGCGCAGCATCTTCTTGGAAAAGGGAGTCACGCTGTGCCCCTGAAAAAGTTTCTTGATCACTTTTTGGAGCGGAGCAAGCCAAGGCCAATCCTAGGGGGAGGTAGATCAATTTTTTCATTGGGAAAGCTTTTTCTTGATTACAGTGGCAGAAGCTTGAGCTGTGGGGAGCACCACTACATCGGCGAGAACCACATGCGGCGGACGGGTAAGTGCAAATTCTACGATATCAGCGATGTCCTGGGCGAGCAAGGGAGCATAACCCTGATACACTGTTTCCGCTCTTTTTTCATCCCCTTTGAATCGAACTAACGAAAACTCTGTTTCCACTAGCCCTGGATGAATGCCCATCACTTTAATTCCAAAAGGGTTCAAGTCCATCCGCATGCCATTGGTAAGGGCATCTACAGCATGTTTGGAGGCACAATACACATTTCCATTGGGATATACTTCTTTGCCTGCGATAGAGCCGATATTGATGATGGCGCCGGAGTTCCGCTCCGTCATCCCTGGAATTATCGCTTTAGAAACATAGAGAAGGCCCTTCACATTGATGTCAAGCATGGCATCCCAATCGTCCACCTTTCCTGTTTGGATAGGATCCAATCCATGTGCGTTGCCCGCATTATTGATCAATACATCAATCGAAGCCCATTCTGAAGGAAGGTTAGTCAACAACCGCTCCACTTCGGCTCGATCGCGCACATCGAATAGCAGGGGTAAAAATCGAATGCCCTCAGGAAGCTCTAACCTCAGTTCCTCCAACCGCTCGCTCCTCCTACCGGTAGCGATCAAGTCATAGCCCATCTTGGCTAGGGTCAAGGCACACGCCCAACCAATTCCTGAGGTAGCGCCTGTTACCAAGGCAATTTTATTTTTCATGTGTACAAGATACTAGGAATGGGAAAACTTGTTGACCTCAGCTGCTGAAAAATTCAATGGGATTATCTGCGATGACTACAGTTGACGGTCCACAGTCAACAGCAAATTGAATTTGTAGAAACAAAGCGTACTATAATCAGGATTAACTGTGGACCGTTGACCGTTAGCGGTATTCAATTTTTCAACAATTGACAGTTCACCGTCGACAGCCTTAGCATTGTGTGAATAGGTTCAGAATCCATACTTCGTACTTGGTACTTGGTACAATTTACTGCGGTCTGTTGACTTAAATTTGTCAGCCGCAAATCAACTTCTCCACAAATAGGGGAAAAGAAGGTAGGAAGTGGTAGCAACTAAGACATTGATTGCCAAGAGACTGAGGAGCTTGTCGCTACTGACACTCCAGTCTAGTCCATCAAGTGCGTTTTTGGAGATTCGAATCGCCATCAACAGAATGGGAATAATCACTGGAAAGCTCAAAATTGCCATCAGCGTGGCATTGTTGCCTGCTTTGGAAGCTATCCCGCTGACCATGGTGAGGCTGGCTGAAAATCCCATTGCGCCAAGCACAAGGTTCAATAGGAACAATCCCTGGTCTTGAACGGGGTTGCCCAATACCACCGAAAACACCCCATAACCCAGGAGCGCCAAAATCAGCGTAAGGCCAGTATTGTAAAAAATTTTGGAAAGAATGATGGATTCTGGGGAAGCAATCATGTAGTAATACAACTGCCGTCCCTGCTGCTCTAGCACAAAACTTTTGGCAACTGCATTGACAGAAGAGAAAAGTAAAATGATCCAAAAAAGGGCATTCCAAGTAGGAATAGAAAGATTTCCCATCTTTGCCCCCACGCTGAGATAGGTGATAAATACTGCGGACACCACATAAAGCAAGATCCCGTTGAGGGCATATTTTTGCCTCCACTCCAGGGTAATCTCTTTACGAATAAGGACCGAAATTTCCTTCCACATGTCACAAAGGTAGCAAAATCCTTTTCAAGCGTTGAGCCTGCCAAAATTGAAAATGTGGGAATAGGGATTACTCCTGCCACGAATGGGTAGTTTCCTGCATCAGGGGCAGAGGAGCCCGACAAAAAGACTACCTTTGTCACATGTCCACTCGCGTCAAAAATCAGGAGGAAATCCTCGCCAAACTCGGCATCACCCAGCTCAATCCCATACAGCTCGCCGCGCAAGAGGCGCTTGGAAAGTCGGCCCACCTGATCCTCTTATCTCCTACCGGCACAGGAAAGACCTTGGCTTTTCTTTTGCCATTACTTTTGCAACTCGATCCCACCTGTGAGGAGGTGCAACTATTAATTTTGGTCCCTTCCCGGGAGCTTGCCATCCAAATCGAACAAGTCGTTCGACAGATGGGAACAGGATTTAAGGTCAATGCGGTGTACGGTGGCCGCGCGGGATCAAAGGACAGAATGGAAATCAAACACCGCCCAGCAGTCCTTGTAGGCACTCCTGGACGAGTAGCAGACCACCTGCGAAGAGAAGCCTTTGACACTTCCTTTATTCAAAGCCTAGTCTTGGATGAATTTGACAAATCCCTAGAAATCGGCTTTGAAGGAGAAATGCGAGACATCCTCCACGCACTTCCAGATGTAGGTAAAAAAATTCTTACCTCAGCCACCCAAGGTGTTGAAATTCCACGTTTCGTGGGACTCAAATCTCCTCAAGTACTGAATTTTCTAGAAGATAAAATCTCCCAGCTCCAAGTCAAAAAGGTCGTTTCCCCGACCAAAGACAAACTCGAAACACTCGGACAGTTGCTGGGTCAACTGGGATCGAAAAACGGGATCATCTTTTGCAATTTCAAGGACTCCATTCAACGCGTGAGTGATTACTTAAGTGACCACGATATTTCTCACGGCGTTTTTTCTGGGGGCATGGAGCAGATTGATCGGGAACGATCTTTAATCAAATTTAGAAACGGCACCTATCCGCTACTTCTTGCTACGGACTTGGCCGCAAGAGGAATCGATGTGCCCGAGCTGGACTTCATCATCCATTACCACCTTCCCTTGCGTGCTGAAGAGTTTATCCACCGCAATGGACGTACGGCTCGCATGAACAGCGAAGGAACGGCCTACATCCTGCAGTACGAGAAAGAACCCTTGCCCGATTTTGTAGGTAAGCCAGCACTTGAAAAATTGCTGCCGTCCAGCCTACCCGCCCCCTCGGCTTGGAGTACTTTGTTGATCTCAGGTGGGAGAAAGGATAAGATTTCAAAGGGCGATATTGCGGGCTTCTTTTTGAAACAAGGAGGAATCCAATCCGATGCTCTTGGAGCCATTGAGCTCAAAACCGATTGCGCATTTGTGGCTGTAAAATCAGTCGTTTTGGAGCAGTTGCTTTCCAAGGTCAACAACCAAAAACTGAAGGAGAAAAAGGTAAGAATCAGTCTGATTTAACCACCAAATTTACCAACCTACTCAATTCCCAACCTGAACCTTTGGGTGAAAATTGAATAAAAAATCCCCCACGGTGAGGTGAGGGATGAAGTTGATGGCGAAGGAGGGAATCGAATTAGAACGCTCTTTCGTCCAGGTGATCTCCTAACTTCATTCGAGGCACTCCTTTTTCCATCCATGCTGGAGCCGGTAGCCCTTTGAGGTGGTGATCAAAGAATTCCATCATCCGCACGCTGTAATCCTTTCGATTTTCCAGTTTGCCTAGTCCATGATTTTCCCCGAGGTACTGCACCAGGATTACTGGCTTTTTGAGGCGGCGTAGGGCATTGTAAAACTCGATTCCTTGGGTAAAATCCACTGCTCCATCCTTGTCGTTGTGGAGCATCAGCAGCGGTGTTTGTACATTTTTGACGTGGTAAATAGGGCTATTGCGCTCGTAGGCCTCCCAATTTTCCCAAGGACCTCCCAAAAATCTGCCTTGGGAGGATTCAAAAATGGTCATGTTCGCTTCTCCTGTATTCCAGTAGATGAGGTCGTACATGGAAATCAGGTTGGAAAGCGGAGCACCGGCAGCAGCAGCCTTGAATCGGTTGGTCTGGGTAATCAAGAAGGAAGTTTGATAGCCTCCCCAGCTGTGTCCATGAAGCCCCATCTTGTTGGGATCAACCACCCCCGTTTGGATGGCAGCATCTACCGCAGGGAGCACCGCCCATAGGGCTGACATGCCCGGATCATCCAATTTGTACACAATGTCTGGCATCAGCACCGCATAGCCGTTGCTCGTGTAGACGCTAGGATTCCAACCCGTACCGCTGTAGGATGGATTGGACCAGTTGTGCAGGTTTTGGGAGAGCTTCTCGTAATAGTAAATGATGGTGGGGTAACTTTTCCCTTCCTGATAGCCAGCAGGAAGCAACAGCGCCGCTTGTAGGGAATCTCCCTTGGCAGTCACGTAGTCCACCAACTTAACTCCAGAAGACCAGGTAAATTTACCCGCATCGGGGGCATTTTCGGTGACCTGCTTGGCATTACTCAAGCTGGCATCGGTAAGGAACACTTGAGTAGGCTGGTTAAACTTTTCTTTGGTATAGGTAAATACCCCAGCCTTTTTGGCTTTGGCTAAACCTTGGATATTCGCATCTTCCCAAAGTAGCAC
>JBEDEY010000188.1:0-12026 GCA_041175425.1 Bacteroidota bacterium
CTTATGGGCAACCAGTAGCTATCGCAGGTGCAACGATTGTGGTCAATGCAGATGGAACCTACAGTTTCACCGCCACCGCAGCAGGTACCTACACCTACACGATCCCGGTATGTGCTCCAGGTCAGACAGCGAACTGTCCTACGCAGACGCTGACGATCACGGTGACTGCACCAAGTCTTGTGAATGACACGAATACGGCTTTTGCCAATGTGCCTAAGACGGGTAACCTATCGACCAACGACAGGAACCCTGACGGTACAACTTATGGGCAACCCGCCCAGCAGGCCGGGGCGACGTTGACGGTTAATGCAGATGGAACCTACAGTTTCACCGCCACCGCAGCAGGTACTTACACCTACACGATTCCAGTATGCGCTCCAGGTCAGACAGCCAACTGTCCTACGCAGACGCTGACGATCACGGTGACGGCACCAAGTCTAGTGAACGATACGGATACCGCCTTGGCCAACGTGCCGAAGACAGGTAACCTGTCTACCAACGACACCAACCCAGCAGGATCTACCTACGGGCAGCCAGCTCAACAGGCCGGTGCCACACTTACGGTAAATGCAAATGGAACCTACAGTTTCACCGCCACCGCAGCAGGTACCTACACCTACACGGTTCCAGTTTGTGCGCCAGGTCAGACGGCCAACTGTCCTACGCAGACCTTGGAAATAAAGGTAACGGGTAATGACCTTGTGGCGGGACTAGATAATTTCCAATCCAATCAGATCAATGGTCTTACTGGGGGTATCGCAGGAAACGTCTTGGCCAACGATGCTTTGGATGGCAAACCAATTGTCGCCGCTCAGGTAGTGATCACTGTAAAAAATAATGGAGGATTGACTGGAGTGGTGATTGACAAGGAAGGGAACTTGATCCTTCCTGCCGGTGTAGCTCCAGGATCTTATGTGGTAGTGTACACCATCTGTGACGTATTGGATCCGACGAATTGCAGAGAAGCGATGGTTATGGTTGAGGTATTTTTACCAGTGGACCTGAAAGTCACCAAATCGGTGGAGGCTCCAGAATGGTTTGAAGGTGACGAGTTTACCTACACACTTCGCGTAGAGAACACTGGGAAAACTGTTGCCACTTCGGTGGTCGTAACAGATATGCTTCCTGTAGGCTTGCGTTATGTGTCCTTGGTATCTAGTCAAATCCCAGTTACGACTCAGGTGAGGGGCCAGGAAATCAACTTTAACATCACCCAATTGCCTATCGCTGGTTTTACGGACATCACGCTAAAAGTGAAAGCGGCACCGCTTGCTGATGGTAAGGATATATCTCTCCTGAATACGGTCAGTGTAACTTCCAAAGGACGCGAAATGAGCCCTTCAGATAATACGTCTTCTGTTCCGGTTCTATTGAAGGCATTCTTTATTCCGAATACCATTACTCCAAATGGGGGAGGGGTAAACGACACCTTCGAAATCCCTGGATTGGGTCGATATGTAAGTAATGAACTGGTGATTGTCAACCGTTGGGGAGATCAGGTATTTGAGCGTAAGAACTACCAAAACGATTGGGGCGCTGAAGGATTGGTGTCTGGCACCTATTTCTACATTTTGAAGGTAACGGATGAAGATGGAAAGGAGGCCTCATTCAAGGGCTTTGTCGAGGTGGTAAAAGAACGCATCAGGTAGTAAATAATGAAATGCATGTGTTGGAAAAACATAGAAAATAAAGATCAGGTGAATCAAAAATATAGTTTCAAATGGGTATTTGTGTTAGTCACGATGTTCAGCATGTCTGTTCAGGCGCAGCAATTGCCCCAGTTTAGCCAGTACATATTTAATGGCTTGCACATCAATCCAGCTTACGCGGGGTACAAGGGGGATGGATACATTCAAACGACCTACAGAAGCCAATGGATTAATTTTCCTGGAGCACCCAAAACCCTTTCCTTCACCGCAGATGTAAGTGCGAATGAAGGGAGAATGGGACTTGGGGTGACTTACATAAAGGATCGAATCGGTTTAACTGAAAGTAATTTGGGAATGTTGACCTATTCGTACCGGATTGCCACAGGGGATAGAAGTATGCTTTCTTTGGGAGTTAGTGCGGGTATTTCTGAATATGCTTTTGATCCTACGGGCATGGTGACGGTAAATCCTGACCCCTTGTTGCCGAGTAGTCGAGTGGCGGCCACTTCGCCTAATCTGAATACGGGACTGTTTTTCCACAGCGACAACTTTTATGCAGGCCTTTCGGGATACAACCTGATTGGTCGTAGGTCATTGCTTCGACAAGATATAGCCGTTGCCTTTCACGACTTTCATTACTACCTCACGGTAGGTGGGATGGTAAGGCTTGCAGACGACGTACAACTCAAGCCTTCTGTCCTGATCAAGCAGGTGAAGGGGTCGCCGACCAGCTATGACCTAAACGCAATGTTTTTGTTCCGTGAAAAGGTTTGGCTAGGAGGGTCCTTTCGATCCAATGTGCGAGTTTTCGAAGATCAACTTCAGGAAGATTTGAGTAAGCGAAATGCAGTTGCCTTGGTGATGGAATACTTTGTATTGCCGAGCATGCGCATAGGCTATGCCTACGACTACAACCTGAATGCACTCAATAGTTACCGAACCGAATCCCACGAATTGTCTGTCGGGGTGTATTTAAACCGTCAACGAAAGATTATTTACAACCCTAGATGGTTTTAAAGATGAAGAATAGCATAAATAAGGGTCTAGTATTTGGGTTCCTACTCTTGGTTTCCTTTCCCCTCTATAGTCAGCAAAATCTGTTAAACTATGCCGATCAAGAATTTGCCTTGAAGCGGTATGAACATGCAGGTATCCAGTACGAGCAAGCTTTTGCCAACAGGGAGTCCTACCACGCGGCTAGGCGTGCCGCAGAGAGCTTTGGAATGATTCGCAGCTACGAGAAGGCATTTTTCTGGTGGGGTAAAGCTGTTCTTTTTGAGGAATCAAATCGAATCGATAGCCTTCGCTACGCCAATGCGGCAGTGCAGGCGGGGCAAACGGTAGATGGGTTAGGAATAAAATTAACTGCTGCGGAAGCAACGAAGGTTTTTGGCCAACGACCAGTTTCAAACAATCCAAGTTTGGCATTCACTCCACTCGAAAAATACAACAGTACGGGTACAGATTACGGATTGAGGATAGATGGAGCGGGAAATACATACCTGGTTACGGATAGAGGCTTGGAGAATCAATCGGAGAAAAATCCCATCCGTTTTGACATCAAACGATCGTTTTCAGAAAAAGAATTGGACGGATTGAATGATCGTGGATACCATCTCATTTTGGTAGAAAAGGATGGCGTGCTCAAACCAGCAATCACAGCATCTGAGGAATTCTATCACCTAAGTATGCCGGCATTTTTCAAGATTGGAGCGAGTCAAGAAGTAATATTTACAGCAGTGTTGCGTGAGGATAAAGCACGATTGGGCCAAACCACAGAGTCCTATCCGGGGCTTTATCGTGCGGAGGTGCAAGCGGATGGAAGTTTTGGAAAAATACAACCTTTACCTTTCAATGAGCCGAGTGCCTACAGTGTTATGCATGCCTATGTGGATAAGAATATCCTTTATTTCAGTTCAGATGGGCAGGGAGGCTTTGGTGGTTTTGATTTGTACCAGGTGCCAATCCTTGAGGATGGGTATGGAGATTTATTCAATCTTGGATCAAATGTAAATGGACAGCGAGACGAAGTTTTTCCTTTTGTGAAGGATGGTGTGGTTTATTTCTCATCCAATCGCTTTGAGGGTCTTGGGGGACTGGATATCTATAAGGCAGGTCAATTAGGCAAGGGAACACCCATAAACCTAGGGAAAGTGTACAATACACCCCAGGATGATTTTGGATACTTTATGGATGCCGAAGGCAACCAGTTCTTAAGTTCGGACAGAGGAATGTCTGAAAGCAGGGACGACATTTATTCAGGGAAGTACCTCTATGATTATTACAAGTTCCAGGTTTTTGGAAAGGATAGCACCCTTTTGACTGGGAAAATGGAAATGGAACTGAAAAGTAAGGATGGGACGAGCATCAGCCTCGACAAACTAGAGGCAGGTTTGATAGCGGAACTTGCCCAAGGAGAGTATTTTCTTGAAATCAAGAAGGATGGCTATTTGACTGCTCAGGTGCCCTTGGTGGCCAAGCTTCCGGATGGAACATTAAAAGTCACAGACATTGTATTGGAACCCATCCCTGACATCTCGGACAATGAAATCGTCCGTGTCTCGCCTCCAGTACTTTTGGCGGAAGACAACATTTACTTTGATTTGAATGCTCATTACATTCGAGCAGATGCCGAAAAAGTACTTGGAAATGCAGCAGCGATACTCAAAAAATATCCCTTCCTAAGGTTACAAATCGATTCGGATACCGACTCAAGAGGATCCACAAGTTACAACGAGCGATTGAGTAAGAACAGGTCTATGGAAGTTTTCTTTTACCTGAAAAATCAAGGGATAGCAGCAGACCGAATGGAACTGAATTGGCACGAGGAGTCCCGAATTGCCAACCGCTGTGGGGATGGGGAAGCCTGTTCGGATGATCAGCACCAGGCAAATAGACGTTCAGTCTTGACGCTACTTATTCATGAGGAAGATATCGAAAAGCTGCCAAACAACTGGAATCGGAAAAAAATGAGTTTCCAAAAGTTGTTGAAATGGTAGGAGGAGGAGCGTTGGCTGTAAATGGTCCACAGTCAATTCTGTAGAAACTTGTACCAAGTACCAAGTACAAAGTACAATGTACTTAGTACCATGTTCCCTGCCTGCCGCAGGCAGGTTTCTTAGTAGAATTCATCTGCTTTTACGAATCTCTACTTTGTACTTGATACTTTGTACTTAGTACTAAGTACTTAGCCAAAGGCAGAATTTTTCATAATCCTGTTTTCAATAAATAGTTGTCCAAATATTGTTTAGTAGTATTTCGTTGACAACTCCTTTTTTACTTTTTGATTTCATTTGATTCATAAACCGCTATCCAATTGGATTTACAGCTCCATCAAGAAGGTAAATCCAAGGTTGTCTGTTAAAAAACCAAATGAATCCGCAGCTGATTGTCTCTAAAAACACGACTTTAATTAGTCAGGGTTTGGGCCCTGGAGAGATCGCTACTTTTAACGGGGTGGACTATGAGGTAGTGGACAACACACTTCTTCGTGAGCGCGTAAGACAGCAGGTAGACCTGTCCAAGCTCTGTACTTCTTTAGTTACCGATATGTCGGGCTTGTTTTCTGCAACTAAACTCAATCACCCCATTCATTATTGGGATGTAAGTCAAGTGGAAGATATGAGTCGGATGTTTGCTCAGTCTACTTTCAATCATCCCATTGGAAACTGGGACGTAAGTAAGGTAAAGACCATGCGGAGCATGTTTCAAGATTCCTCCTTCAATCAGCCGATCGAGGATTGGGATGTATCACAGGTGCAGGACATGGGATACCTATTCTTTAATTCCTTTTTCAATCAACCGATAGGGAAGTGGCAGGTTTCGAAGGTCAAGGACATGAGCTTTATGTTCTCCAAATCCCTTTTCAACCAAGAATTAGGGGATTGGGATGTAGGAAAGGTAACTACCATGAAAGGGATGTTTAAAGATTTTAACGACCGAATGCCTTTTGCTTCGAAAAATCCGTTCAATCAGCCTATTGGTAATTGGAATGTGAGTCGAGTGAAGGACATGAGCATGCTCTTTTCTAACTCTATATTCAATCAGCCCATTGGCGATTGGGAGGTGCGAAATGTCCGCAGGTTTACTCGGATGTTTAAAAATTCCCTGTTCAACCAGCCGCTAAGCAGCTGGCAAGTCAACAAGGCCGAGGACCTAGAAGAGATGTTTTGTAATGGAAGATTTAATCAAGATTTGTCCTCCTGGCCTGTTCAGGAGTTCCCAAAGCCATTAAATTTTGACTCCAATTGTCCTTTGTGGACTATGCCTAAGCCCAATTGGGGCAATAGAAATGATCAATGAATTAGATGTTTTGAAGTGTATGTACAAGCCTATTAAAAAATCGTGGTTGATTAAATTTTCAAAATGGATGATATTGATTTCAACTGTTATTTTGATAAAAAAGACGGATTAAATAAAGAGATTAAAGATTTTAATAGGTCTTACTTGAATCAAAATTTTTTTCAAGGTAGCGCAGAGGCTTCCTTATTACCATTCAAACTAGATTATAGAAAGCTTGGTAGTGTAAGGAAATTGGAATAGAAGTTTACTCAAAAATATTCGACTCCAATTAAACCTGAAGCCACCAGAAGAGCATGAAAAAGCTCCAAATTCATAAATTCCGACTACTTCGCCGTATAGCTCAACCGATAAATGCAGTTTGCAACATCGTCAGAGATCAATAAGCTGCCATCGGCCAGCTGCTGCACATCTACTGGTCTACCCCAGGCCTCCTGCGTGGCTTGGTCAAGCCATCCGGATACCATCACTTCTTGCCCACTTACTTTGCCAGTGGTATCTAATCTAGCTAAGATTACCTCGTAACCAGATTTCGTACTGCGATTCCAGCTTCCGTGCTTGGCAATAAACAATTGGTTTTTGTAGGTGGCCGGGAATTGATCCCCTGTATAAAATCGTAATCCCAGCGGTGCAGTATGTGCCCCAAGCTTTGCCTCTGGTGCGGTGTAGAAGGAGGCTTCCTTTCCTTCAGACCCTACCTCCGGATCCTTGATGGTGCCGGCATGCCAGTAGGGGTAGCCGAAGTGCTGCCCAAGTGAAGTGGCTTTATTGAGTTCGCAGTCTGGCGTATCGTCGCCGAGCATGTCACGTCCGTTGTCGGTAAACCAGAGATTCTTGGTCTCTGGATGCCAGGTCATTCCTACCGAATTCCGTACGCCATGCGCATAGATTTCTGGTTTCGCACCCGGCTTGCTGACATCCAATCGGGTGATGCTCGCAAAAATAGGGTCCTCGGACACACAAATATTGCAAGGTGCACCGACAGGGATGTAGAGCATTCCGTCTGGGCCAAAGGCAATAAATTTCCAGCCATGATGCGCTTCGTCGGGGTATCCGTCGTAGACTACTTCGTAGCTTGGCTTGGTCAAGTTGTTTTCAATGTCTTTGAACCGAAGGATCCGCGACACTTCTGCCACATACAAGTCTCCATCCTTAACCGCAACTCCATTGGGCATGCGGAGGTCATTGGCCAACACATATTTGCTGTCTGCCTTGCCATCCCCATCTTCGTCGACCAGCGCATAAACATTCTTTTCTTGGCGATTGCCCACAAAAACAATCCCCGATTCGGAGACGGCCATGGAGCGCGCATTCGGCACTTCCGCTGCCCACACATCGATGCTAAACCCTTCTGGAAGCTTGAGTTTGTCCAGCTGAACATCCGCTTTGGCATCTGCAATGGATATTTTTTGACCGAGTGGACCGCTAGTAGAAGCGGCTTTTTCCTCTTTGCAAGCGGAAAAGGAGAGGAGTATAACTGCTAGAAGTCTGGGAGAGAATCGAAGGAGTGCGTTCATGTGCTTGAATTTTGGGTAAATTTAACCGAATACTTCAGAGAATGATTCAGATTAGAGCAGGGTATTGGTTATTTTTGCGCCATGTTATCGATTAGTAACCTCTCTTACTTTATTGGCGGCCGTGCGCTGTACGAAAATGCCAACTTACACATCAAGCCCAAAGACAAAATTGGCCTAGTGGGTCAAAATGGTACTGGCAAATCCACCTTACTAAAAATCATCAACGGCGACTACCTTCCGTCTTCTGGAGATGTTCAAAAAGCAAAAGACTGTACCCTTGGATTTTTAAATCAGGATTTACTTTCCTACCAATCTGACGATAGCATTTTGGATGTTGCCTTGGCGGCATTCAAAGAAACCTTGGCCATCCAAGACGAAATCGAAAAGGTCTTGAAATTGATGGAAACCGATTATTCGGATGAAGTGATCAACAAGCTTGCTTTTTTGCAGGATCGATTTGAGTCCAACGAAGGATATACCATCAAAGCCAAGGCAGAGGAAGTGCTGGAAGGAATTGGTTTTCAAACGGGCGACTTGCAAAAGCCGCTACGCCAATTTTCCGGAGGATGGAGAATGCGGGTCATGCTCGCGAAGTTGCTCTTGGAAAAGCCATCCCTACTCATGCTGGATGAACCTACCAACCACCTCGATCTCCCTTCCATCCAATGGGTGGAAAATTACTTGAAGAATTACGAAGGGGCAGTTATTGTGGTGTCTCACGATCAAACCTTCTTGGATAATTGCATTAGTACCACGGTAGAAGTAGCCAACGAGACTTTGACGGCATATTCGGGCAACTATTCCTTCTACAAGGAGGAGAAGAAACTACGCATGGAGCTTCAGCAAAATGCCTTCGAAAACCAGCAGCAGATGATCAAGCAGACGGAGAAGTTCATTGAGCGTTTCCGTGCCAAGGCTACCAAATCCAATCAGGTGCAATCCCGAATCAAAGCCTTGGATAGGCTAGATCGTGTCCATGAAGTGGTCAATGACGAGGCTTTTGTGAACTTTAAATTTAAGTTTTCCCAGAAATCGGGTCGCGATGTGGTGACTTTGGATCAGGTATCCAAGGCTTATGGAGACCTTACTATTCTGAAAAACACCACCGCGCGCATTGAGCGCGGAGATAAAATCGCATTGATTGGTGCCAATGGAAAAGGTAAATCTACCTTGCTCCGCATCATCGCCGGTACAGAGGTAGGAGAGGGCAAGCGCGTAGAAGGGCACAATCTGATCAAGGCCTTTTTTGCACAGCACCAGCTGGAGGCATTGACCCTAGACAATGAGATCATTCAGGAAATGTCCCAGGCGGGAAGTAGAAAAACAGAAATGGAGCTGAGAGGGGTGCTGGGATGCTTTTTATTTTCCAACGAGGAAGTCTACAAGAAAATTAAGGTACTCTCTGGCGGGGAAAAGTCGCGCGTAGCCTTGGCCAAAACGCTAATCTCTGAGGCTAATTTTCTATTGCTCGATGAACCGACCAACCACTTGGATTTTCAATCGGTCAATATCTTAATTCAAGCCTTGCAGCAATACGAAGGTACCTTTATCACGGTGTCCCACGACCGCCACTTTATCAAAGGTGTTGCCAACAAGATCTGGTACATCGAACAGCATGAGATCAAAGAATATCCAGGTACCTACGAGGAATACGAGTTTTGGAGAAGCCAGCAGGTGGAAGTTCCTGCCGCAGCAGCTGCCCCAAAGCAGGTTAAAGCAGAAGTAGTTACCCCAAAAAGTAAAGAAGATTCCCAGCAGGCCAAACGGGAATTGAAGAAACTGGAAGATCAGTTGCTGGTTGTCGAAAAGGAAATCAGTCAGCTGGAGGGTAAAAAAAAGGAGTTGGAAGATAAATTGGCAGATCCAGATTTGTATTTGGATGAGGTTCAGGCCCAAAAAACCCAAGCCAGCTACCAACAAGTGGATCAATCCCTGCAGGCTTCCAATACGTCTTGGGAGAACTTGGTGGATCAAATCTCCCAGCTTCAACAGCAAGTTTCACTGGCTTAACAATCGATGCTTCTATGATATTACGACTACTCTTTATTCTTTTTCTAGCCCTGCCACAACTTGGCAATGGGCAAGTTTTAGAAGATAAAGTATTCGTAGATCATATTTTATCAGTCCGAATGTTTCCCCAAGGATCAGGTACAGAGAGCCAGCTACAATCTCCTGTAATTTCTCTGACGGATTCGAAGTCTTTGGTGGTGTTGTTTGATGATTTGTCTTATGATCCCGAGTTGTATACAGCCAAACTGGTGCATTGTGATGCAGATTGGAAAAAATCAGCCCTGAAGGATACAGATTTTTCGCTGGCATTTAACGAGTACAATATCCTGGATTATGCCTATTCTGTGAATACACGGATACCCTATATCCGGTATTCCTTTACTATTCCTAGGGTAAGTAAATCCGGAAATTACCTATTGAAAGTGTACAAGAACCGGGATGAAAATGCGGTCATTTTCACGCGTAGGTTTATGATCGTAGAAAATCTAGCCGCTGTAGGTGCACAACTGGTACCTCCAGTGCAGACAGAAGATCGTCGTGCCTTGCAGCAAATCAATGCAACGGTAAACTACAGCAACCTAGAGGTGATTGATCCACTTGCTCAGGTCAAGGTGTACATGCGCCAAAATCAACGTTGGGATAATGTGAAATTTCTCACCAAACCAACCTTTTTAAATCAAAACTCCAAGTTGATCCGGTACGAACCCTTTGAAGGGGAGAGCACTTTCCGCGCTGGCAATGAATTTCGATTTTTAGACTTACGGTTTATCCGTGCTACAGGAGTGAATGTAGCTTCAATCAAGGTAGAAGAATCGTTGATTTCTGCAGAGGCAAGGGTAGATCTTCCTCGCCCTGGTGGAGCTTATGCACAGTATTTGGACCTAAATGGGCAATATGTAGTGCAAACGAACGACCGTCCCGGAGGGGATCCTGAATTGGAGAGTGAATACATCTACACTACTTTTTACTTGAATGATGCGCCAGGTAAAACCATTAAGCTTATGGGAGCCCTCAGTCAGTGGGGTCGAGCACCTGAAGCTACCTTGGTTTACGATCCCAAGAAGCAGGTCTACAGCACTTCCTTACTGTTGAAGCAAGGTTGGTACGACTACCAGTATGCCACAGATCTTGGAGGAGGTAAATTGGATTTGGAACCTTTAGAAGGGAGTTATTTTCAGACTGAAAATGAGTATGAGATTTTGGTATATTACCGAGCGCTTGGATCTCGCTACGATCAGCTTGTGGGTTATGTGTACCTGCAGCCCAATAGGCGAAGGCTTTGATTTGATTTTTCGCAATCATACCGGTGACTCAACTTGCCAATTTAAAACTTCGGATAATCGTTCATAGACCGCGGTCCACAGGCAGACCATGCGCCACAGCCCACAGGCAGTTAACGGTCCACAGCTCACCTAATTGTACATCAAACCTTTTTTTTCTCTGTTGAGTGGTTCAAAACCAGATAATTAGATAAAAAAATAACCCCCAAAATTAAAATTTTGGGGGTTATACGTTAAAGCTAGGAGTGAATTAAAATTCCTCGGTAGACCCTTCGGATTCTTCTTCAGTAGGAGCTACATTTTGACGAACTCGCTCTCCAGTGGCCTTGTAAGGCACAAATCCTTCTCTTTTAAACTTGTAAGGGGTAGTTTTATTGTCGGCTGGATGAGTCGCCAAGTCCATCATTCCAAAACCCTTGTGTGTGAAGGCGCCTAAACCACACTTGAATACAAAATCTTGTACCTCAGGTGCTGCATAGAGCGTAAATGGAAGCGTGTAGCCTCTCACTTCGTATTTCACATCGAGATCGTATACGGCATAGATGCGCGCAAATTTCTTCTGCTGCTCTTTCAACTTGTTGACATAGACCATGTCTGGTACCACCTGAAACTTGAAGAATGACTCCATCTGTTCTGGGGTATACCATCCTGATTTTTCCATACGAGTCAAGGTTGATTCGTAGAGTAAATCAGAAAACTCGTCGCTATCTGGGTTGATAAATCGCTTGCCTGCTTCTTCATTGAAGGCAGGAGTGATCAATACCAAAGGAGAGATGCACACAAACTTGTTTGAAACTTCCAAAACTGGCTCAGTTTCTAGCTCCGTATATTCTGGGGAGAGGATCAAGTTGCCAAGCTCGATTTTTGGAGCTGCAAAAACTTGTTCCAACAAGTAGTCAATGAATTCCTCACTTTGAGAAGAAAGCACAAGCGTCACCAAGCTAGAGTAGTAGTGCAAACCACTGCGGCTTACCTTGGTTTGTCCCTTCAATCCCGAGAAATTGAAGAAATTGTAGTTGTAGAATTCCTCTTTTCCTCCTTTGACGATGAGTCCTTTGAGAAATTGAGCCAGAATGTACTGGTGGTGAAAAGGCAAAAAGGAGCCTTTGTTTTTTAGCGAAAATATTAGTCGAACTCTCACGATTTAGAAAAATAAAATTAAATAATGTACATCCTAAGCACTTCGTGCTTTTGTTTAAAATAAACCTTTCAAAAATAAACAATTTTTTGAAAAAAACTCAAACATTGAATCTAAAATGCATGATGTCACC
>JBEDEY010000189.1:0-5897 GCA_041175425.1 Bacteroidota bacterium
GGAATAGACTTCTTCCCCCTAAGAAACTACATCAATTGAGAATTTTCCCAAAGCGATTCCCAATCTACTGAATGCCTTCTTGGTCAAGGAGATACACGAGCGCAGCCATTCCCGCTGCTCCCAATTCCAGTTCCCGCTTATCCACCGCCTCAAACACGTCTGCCTCGGTATGGTGATAAATGAAGTACTTCTGAGAATCAGGCAGCAATCCAATCAAGAGGGTCCCTTGATCACGAAGGGGACCAATGTCTGCTCCACCACCTGGTTTTTGAAGATTCCACAACTGGTAAGGCCGAAGTAGCTCTGCCCAAGAGGTGATTTTAGCACGCTGCTCAGGAGTACCCGTTGAAGAAAATCCGATGGGTAAAAATCCACCCGAATCAGATTCAATGGCTGCTATGTGCTTTTCTCCCCTCTCCTTTGCTACCCGCGCATATTCCTGACCTCCACGCAATCCATTTTCTTCGTTCATCCACATCACCGCACGAAGCGTGCGCTTGGGCTTCCATCCCAACTGCTTGTACAACCGAAGCACCTCGATGCCCTGCATGCAGCCTGCTCCATCGTCATGTGCCCCCTCTCCTACATCCCAGGAATCTAGGTGACCGCCTACGGCGATAATTTCCTCGGGCTTTTCGGTTCCCCGCAGTTCACCGATCACATTGTAAGAAAGCTTTTCAGTTTTCATCTCGCCATGAGATTCCAAATACAATTGCAAATCGGACTGATCCGCAAGCAGGCTACTGAGCAGTTCTGCATCCTGGGTACTGATGGCCAAGGCAGGTATTGGGGTTACATTCGGCGCATAGCGCTGATTTCCCGTATGGGCGTAGTCGTCCACTCGATTGTTCATCGACCGCACCACTGTCGCAATCGCCCCAAACTTAGCTGCCTCGGCAGCTCCAGAACCGCGCTGCCCTACAGCACCTGAATACGCTTCAAAAGCATCCACCTTGGTAGGGTCCATGGGCCCATTGAAGAAGACGATCTTTCCTTTTACTTGGCTCCCTAGCGCCTGCAATCCAGCCAAACCCTTGACCTCCACCACCTGACCCAGCAAGCCCTTTGCTCCAGTACCCTGAGTATTGCCGAGCGCCAACGAAGTCAATTCTACGGTTCCCTGTGTTTTTGAATTGACTACACGCACCACATCTTTTCCTCCCCGCTCCCAGTGCGGCACCATGACGGGCTGTAGGTACACGGTGTCAAAGCCATAGCTTTCCATCAACTGCTTGGTCCATTCCACTGCGGCAGCAGCGCCAGGAGAACCAGAAAGCCGATTGCCAATCTCCTTGCAGAGGTAGCGCAAGTTGTCATAAGTATGCCCAGAGGAAAGTTCAGTGTCGTAAATTGTTTTGATTCGAGATTCATGGCTTTGCCCTACCGCAAGCAGGGGCAAAAAGAACAGCAGGAGAATTAATTTTTTCATCGGAAGAGAGAAGTTTATTTTTCGTTGAAAAAGTTACGGGAAAAAGCACCTTCCTAACAAAAAAGGCATGTCATTCTTAAGTAGTTTTTTTTTAGAACTCTTTTTTTTGGAAATTCGTTAAACCAATTGCCTTCTTTTTTAGTCATAGAAGGGAAACCTATTTTCAACTCATTTAACAACACTACTTATGAAATTACTTGCTACGCTGGTCCTTGGATTCAGCACCTTTTTTGCCGCAGCAGACCTATTGGCTCCTGCTACTGTCAACAAAACCGAAAGCCAAGTTCGCTGGGAAGCTTCTAAGGTAACAGGCACCCACTGGGGCTATGTTCCTTTGAAAAATGCGACGCTAGACTACAGCGGCGGAAAAATCAAAGGCGGATCTTTTGACATGGACATGGTCAACTTGACTGTAGAAGATCTTACCGATGCCAAGTCTAAGAGTGGTCTTACCGGCCACTTGAAGTCTGATGACTTCTTCTCTGTAGAGAAATTCAACACCTCTACTTTCAAAATTACAGAGGCAAAATCCAGCAACGGAACAGACTACACCATCACTGGTAACTTGACCATCAAAGGCATTACGCAGAAAATTTCGTTTCCAGCTAAGGTAGCCGTAGCCGGCAAAAAAGTAACGGCAACTGGACAAATCACCTTTGACCGTACCAAATTCGAGATCAAATACCGTTCAGGAAGCTACTTTGAAGATCTTGCAGACAAAATGATCTACGATGAAGTAAAGCTAGATGTGAAATTGGTAGCTGCTATCTAAGCGCCCACTTTTACTCACAAAAATCCCCAAGAGGTTTCGCTTCTTGGGGATTTTTTTTTGATGTTCTTCTCAAATCAATAAAGCTGCTCCTGCTTACAAATCGTATTTCAACGTAAGCAAGGCATAGCGAGGCTGAACCAAGTAGGAATAGGTACTCACCACACTTTCGCTGAAGCTATCTCGTCGGATGGCGCGGGTATCGGCCAAATTCCAAACGGATAGCTTTACTTCGATAGGACTCTTTTTCCCCTGGTAACTTAAATAGGCATTCAAGAAGTCGAATCCACTCTGCGTGCCTTGAGCCTTATTGAGGTAAGCCGAGTAGGTATAGTCGGCCTCTAGCTTCAATCCTTTGAATAGATCCAAATCGATATCTATGCTCGGACTGTGGGTAGTGAAGGTATTGTCAATCCTACCTGACACGTATTGATTGGCGGTAAAGGAGTAGCCCAACTTGGCCTCCAATACTTTGAAAAAGGTACTGGTCAATTTGGTGTCGTAAGTCTGGGAAAACTGCTCGTTTGGAATCAGCACCTCATCCAAGAAGGAGTTAGTTTGATACGAATTCCAACGACCTCCAAACTCTATTTTCATTTTATTGAAGGCCTTATCCATGCGGAGGTCCCCGTTGAGGGTCTTGTTGATGGGTTGCACATTCAACACGGAAAACAAGCGGTTGATGCCAATAAAGTCCGTCGTGGTCACGATGTCGTTGCGCTTACGTTGGTAGTTCATATTTCCAAAGACAGTTAAGCCCGAAAACATGTCAAAGTGAGTGTAGGCAAGGGTGTGCGTAGAAAAGATGCCCTGGTCGAGCTGCCGATTTCCTTGAAAGAGCGCGTTGTAATCCTGCAGCAACAGACCTTCGGCCAATTTCTGGCTATCCATAAAGTTGGCTTCAGTACCAAATCGGTAGGTTAAGGAGCGATTGGAGGTCAGGTTCCACTTGGCATACATGGCGGGCAAAAGCAAAATGCGCTCCTGCTCCTGTCTTTGGCCACGCTGCTGATCGCTCCAGGTGTAGCGGTGCAAGTTTGCCGAAGGACTGAGGATCCAATCTTTCCACTTCGTCTTCCAACTCATCCCCAGATACAGGTCTTGAAAGCGGAAATCAGAATCGTTCAAAAACGCATCAAAGGTTTGGCTAGATTCCATTTGGCTTAAGTTGCTGTCAAACTGCTGCCTCAGCTGCTGCATGCCTAATGACCAGTTGAGGTGGTTGGTGGCATTCAGAATATGGTAGTAATTAGCGACTCCTTCTAGGGTTTCGGTGAGCAATTCTTGTGCTTGCAGTAGCCGGTAACTATCCGCATTGCGCAAGGGATACAAGCCCACCAAGGGCTTGGCGGAAGAGCTGAGGTCTAGGAATGGGTTGGCAAATTTTCTCTCCCAGTTCGCCTCCATGCTAAATACCTGATCCTCATTGGGAGCATGAAACCATTCCACTTTTTGCTGAAGTGTGTAGGGAGTACGGGTGCTGGCAGTAGCAATCTGCTGATTGAAGGCACCGAAACTCGAGTTGAGCAGGTTGCTATTGTCTACCTCGGCAAGCTTGCCAAAAAAGGAATACTTCAGATAGGTTTCCTCTTTTGGAGTGTAGGTCACCGCGTATTTACCTAGCCCAGATTTATTTTGAACCCTACTGGAGGAGACAAGCTCCTCGAGGTTGTTTTGACCTGCATTGAGGTAGGTGCGAATGGAACTGCTCCCCAAACTATTGTCTGAGGTGGAGCCTATCACAAAGCCCGTGTGTCTCCATCGAGACGAAGGGGAATAGTTGAGGTTGATGGCACCCAAGGTAGTGCTTAGGTCGGCTGCATTGGCTCTCGTAGCCATAGGAATACCGAGATCATCTCCATTAGTCTGCACCCGAGATCCTGCACGAGAACCTAGGCCTCCCATGCCTCCACTGAATCTAAAGTAATCTTGTAGGGTAAAAGGCTGTTCACCCACATTGTTGGATCCACCAATCAGGTTGAGGTTCAATTTGGGAGCATAATAGAAGGTGTTGGCATGGCCAAGATATCGCTCCTGGGGTCCAACTCCCGCGCTCAAGTCTCCAAAGACCATGTTCTTTTTTCCGTCCTTGAGTTCGATGTTGAGCGCCAGAGATTCATTGGTATCCATGCCCCGCATGGGACCAACTTCGTTGAAATTTTTCAACACCTGCACCCGATCCACGGCGTTTGCAGGGAGATTCTTGGTGGCCAGTTTGGTATTGCCATCGAAGAAAGGCTTTCCATCCACCAAGACCTTGTCTACATTTTTGCCTTGCACCTTGACATCCCCGTTTTCATCCACCTGAAACCCGGGAAGCTTTTCCAAGACATCCTCGAGCTTTCGCTCAGTACCGGTGGTAAAGGCATCTGTTTTGTAGGTGAGCGTATCGCCCTGCATGGACACAGGCATTTCAGAGACTACCTCCACCAAACCCAGTTCCGTATCATTTTGCTTGAGGCGTACCACTTGCGGAACTTCAGGATTCCAATCAGAAACCACTTTTTCGAATTTCAAGTAACCCACGAAAGATACCCTTAACAAATAGGTGGCTCCCTCCGCCAAGGTTACTTTGAACTTGCCTTCATCGTTGGAAATACCAAATCCTGAGATTTTCTGGGTACTCTGGTTGATAGCAACCACATTGGCATAGGCAATGGGCCGATTCAAGCTATCCAAGACCTGACCAATAAGCGGCTTGGTTTGGGCCATGGAAAGCCCTGCAAGCAGGCAGAAGCAAGCGAGCAAACTTATTCTTTTGATCAATAGCATCAATAAGAAGGAGAAATGTGGTGAATCGAACCGGACTTCCGGATTTCGATTAGAGAAGACTTAAAACTAACCCTTGAGCTTAGTTTCCAATTCGTATTTCCATTCTGTTCCCATCTCCAGGTTTGCCTTGGTAGCGGTTCATCATTTGCTTCATCCCCTCTTCCTGTACTACTCGAAACTCTGCTTGGGTCATTTCTTTTCCTTTGGACGGACGCTCGATGATCACAGGCTCGGCAGAAGGATTCAATTCAATTTTTTCACAGATAAGTGTTCTTCCCTGATTTTGAACTTCCAAAATCAAACCCGGGAGCCCAAAATAATTTTCTGGACCATGGGAAACGGGAATCTCAGGCGTAAACCAGACGGTCACTTGTAGGGTGTCTTTCACATTTTCCATTTCCGTCATCCCCGTGGAAAAACGCTTTGAATCGACGATTTTGGTGAAGCTTGCCTTTTGAGCGGTGTAATTCCCTACTTTTTTGGTTTCTTCAGAAAGTTCCCATTCGAAAGGTTCAAGCGTGTCTTTGACCAAATAGGCCTTCCCCATCATGTCTTGTTGCTCCAAAAAGCTTTGATCTGCAATGTTTTTGTAGAGGGTAGATCCTTCTCCACTGCTAGCCACCATAAAAACCGCTCCTCCAGCGGAAGCAGTGGCTGGACCACCTCCCAAACTTTCTTCTTTCTTCCAAGTAGACTCGGTTTGGTTAAAAGACAAGACATAATTTTGTTCCATCTGCTTTTTCAAAGAGGCTTGAATCTGCGCCATTTGCTCTGGAGCCATTTTGGTAGAGTCCATTTTAATAGAAAAGCTGGAGGAAGACTTGTAATAGGCTCTGCCCGTAAATCCTTGAGCAAAAGATGCCTGTAGGCCAAGGCCAAAAAACAAAAGAAGGCTGAGAATGGTGTGGGTAAGTTTCATAAGAGTTG
>JBEDEY010000190.1:0-3173 GCA_041175425.1 Bacteroidota bacterium
TAAGGAAATGATAATTTATTGCAGAAAAAATAATTTTGCTTTTAAAAAATAGCCGATTACATTTACGACATGTTCATCACAGCCGCAATCTATTTTAGCTTCTTTTACTTTTACTTTCGACAGAAGAATCGAATCGGAGCTGTGTATTGTCTAGCCAAAAACTAAAAACACATAACAACAGAAAGCCCGATTCGAAAGAGTCGGGCTTTTTTTATTTAACCGTAGTACTATGAAGCCGCACAAGCAAATTAAAGACTGGGGACTTGGTCTCAGCAACCCAATGATCATCGGAGGCCCCTGCTCAGCAGAAACCCCAGAACAGATTGCACAAATCTGTTCCGAGATGAAGGAAAATCAAATCATTCCCCAAGTATTCCGAGCAGGTATTTGGAAGCCCCGCACACGACCTGGATCTTTCGAAGGTGTTGGCGAGGAAGGACTGAAGTGGTTGGAGATTGTTCGAGAGGAGCTTCATATTCCAGTTACCGTTGAAGTGGGTAATGCCGCCCACGTCGAAATGGCCCTCAAAAACAACATCGAAATTTTATGGATTGGGGCGCGAACAACGGTTAATCCCTTTGCAGTGCAGGAAATTGCAGAGGCCCTTCGCGGAGTAGACATTCCGGTGATGATTAAAAATCCAATGAATCCCGATTTGGAGCTTTGGATGGGGGCATTGGAGCGCATGTATGCCGTAGGCATCACCAAGCTAGCAGCTATACACCGAGGCTTTTCGGATGCTTACGACAAGCGTTACCGCAACAAGCCCAATTGGTCTATGCCCATTCACTTGAAGCGCGAGTGGACTGGGATGGAAGTGATTAACGATCCATCACACATCGTAGGGCGTAGAGACGGCTTGTTAGAGGTAGCCCAAAGTGCAATGAACTTTGGTTTGGATGGCTTAATGATCGAAACACACCACGATCCCGACAAGGCTTGGTCAGATGCCAAGCAGCAAGTGACCCCGCGCAGATTGAAAGAAATGATCGATTCAATCGACTTCAAACAGCCTTTGGATTCTGCCCAAGGCGACGAAAAATTATTTGACCTCCGTCGTGCAATAGACCACCTAGACGATCAGCTTTTGGATATTTTACAAGAACGGTTTTCGATTGTGGACCAAGTTGGGGCTTACAAACGAGCCCGCCACCTGACTGTATTTCAATCGGACAGATGGCAAGAGGTGATGGACTCCAGAACTGAAAAGGGTGTTAAAAAACAACTGAGCGAGAAATTCATGAAAGAACTGCTCTACTGCATCCATGAAGAATCTGTAAAGCGTCAGGAAAGACAACTTCGCGAAGCTTAATTATTAACAAATCATCAGCAAAGCCACATCCGCTAGTCCATTGTTAGTAGGAAGGTTTGCTAACTTTACCTCCTAGACCAATTGATCTGTGGAAACCGTACTCTTCACAACTGACATTAAAAAATCCCTCGCAGAGGAGCTTCATTCGCGAAGCTATTCCAAAGTGGTGGTACTCACAGATGTGAACACCCGCGAGCATTGCCTACCCTTGATTCAGGATGCCTTACCTTCAGACGCTGTACTAATTACAGTGCCAGCGGGGGAGCAGCACAAAACACTGGAAACTTGCTCCAGCATTTGGACAGCGATGACCGAAGCAGTACTCGATCGCCATGCACTATTCATCAACTTAGGTGGTGGGGTGATTGGAGATATGGGTGGATTTTGTGCGAGTGTGTACAAAAGAGGGATTCCATTTTTGACCATACCCACTACCCTACTTTCTCAGGTAGATGCAAGTGTCGGCGGGAAACTAGGGATAGACTTCATGGGTTTTAAAAACCACCTGGGAGTATTTCAACTTCCTGAAAAAGTCCTAATTGATCCAGTATTCCTCGCTACCCTCCCACAACGTGAGTTACGCTCTGGCTATGCCGAGGTAATCAAACATGGACTAATTCGGGATGTCACTTTCTTTAGATCCCTACCTTCAAAAGACTGGGAGCAACAAGACTGGACTCGGGTGATTCGGCATTCCGTAGGAATAAAAAAAGCAGTGGTGGAGGTAGACCCCAAAGAAGCTGGCCTTCGAAAAATTCTCAATTTTGGACACACTATCGGTCATGCGGTAGAGTCGTTTTACCTCGGTAGTTCCAATCCCCTGCTTCATGGTGAAGCCATCGCAGTCGGGATGATCGCGGAGGGATTTTTGTCTTTCGAGAAAATAGGATTCAGCTTTGAAGAGCTAAACGAGCTCAGCCGCAAGTTGCTCCAGGTATTTGGGAAAGTAATATTGAACACAAGCGACCTAGATGCAATCTTGGATCTCTGTGCCCAAGACAAAAAAAACGAAGGAAATACGCAGCTCTTTTCCCTCCTTCCCAGCCTTGGAGATTGCAGCTTTAATATTCCTGTGACCCGAGAAGAGATCAAACATGCGATCCTCTACTACCAACAATTGCCCTTGTCCTAATGGATTATCAAAAAATACAGCTCTTACAGCTTACCCAAAAAAACGAGTTCTCCCGGGTACACATCCCCCTACCCTCTTCCAAGAGCGAATCTAACCGTGCCTTGGTGATTGATGCCTTGACGGAAGGGAAAAACACGCTAAATAACCTGGCGGAGGCGCGTGACACCCAAACGATGATCCGCCTGTTGCAAACCAATCCGGCTGTTTTTGATGTACTGGATGCAGGCACTACGATGCGTTTTTTAACTGCTTATGCGGCAGTTACCAATCAACAAAAAGTAATGACAGGTACTCCTCGCATGTGCGAACGCCCCATCGGAATATTGGTGGACGCCTTGCGAAGCCTAGGTGCGGAGATCCATTACCTCGGCGTGGAAGGCTATCCCCCGCTTGCAGTCCAAGGATTGCGTGAGCAACTCACCCATCAAATCCGAATTCGTGGCGACGTATCCAGTCAATACATATCTGCTCTCCTGATGATCGCTCCAGTATTGCCTCAAGGCTTGGAATTGGAACTTGAAGGCAAGGTTGGAAGCCGTACCTACATTGAAATGACATTGCAGCTTATGGCCCAATTTGGAATCATATCCAGCTGGGAAGGCGCAAAAATAAAAATTGAACCACAAACGTACCAAAGCACCCAATTCACTGTGGAAAGCGATTGGTCAGGAGCGAGCTACTGGTTTAGCTTGTTGGCCTGTGCGGATGAAGGATCCTTTTTTCTAGAAG
>JBEDEY010000191.1:0-4665 GCA_041175425.1 Bacteroidota bacterium
ACCATTAAAACCCCACCATTCAGATGCGTTTATCAGCGCTTAAAAAAATATTGTATGTAGAGAACTTCAGTTTTTACAAACATTTATACATTTGGAAAGTATTTTAAATGAAAACCTTAACAATTAACACAAAATGACAAACCAAGAAATCTTTGACAAACTAGGAGAAATGGGTACGTTGATGATGCTATTTTTAGAAATGGCAGCAGCAGATGGACAATTTACAGATGAGGAAATTGGAACTGTTTTAGCGGCCGCTTCAAACTTCACCGATAATGATGTTGAACCTTTTGTAGGAAGAGCGCTAGAAGTAGCAAAATCCCTTTCTTTTCAAGAAAGAGTAGATTATTTGCATGCTGGACTTGCCTACTTTGCTGGAAATTTCGATGCAGATATGAAAAAGGGTATCCTAATTGAGTTGGCTAATATTGCTAAAGCTGACGGTGCAATTCATGACAACGAAAGTGCGCTATTCAAGATGGCAGCATCTCACTTGAATGCTTAATTCGATTTAACTTTAAAACAAAACAGCTCCTAAGAGCTGTTTTGTTTTTAGTACCCTACCTACTTTTTCATTCCTGGTTTTTTCACTTTCAGTAGTAGCTATTCTCCCATTTTTTCAAAGTTCAAGTTTGTTGTTGTGAATCATTCAAACTATTCAGATTTTTAGTATTCTTTTCAAATTCAAACACTCCACAACGCGTATTCACTAAAACCCTGTAGTTATGTCTACTCCTTCCATTCAGCATTTATTAGCCGAATCTATGTTACGTCATTTTCCGGATGCCCTGGTCAAGAAAAAAGATGTAGATAATTTTTTAGACATTCATGTTCCTTCGATCCATCAAAAAAAGGGAACCCATATTTTTTTTAATACTTCCAACCAAAAGATAAAAATTGGCTTTTATTGCCGAGAAGAGGAATTTGTAGAGCAAGCGCTATCCAATGGGGCTGCACTAGTTGAAAAGTATTCACAAGGAGTACGCCTTAAAGACAATCCTGAATTTGCAGATGTGGAGACTGCCATCGCAGCCACGTTAAAATTCATGGAAGTTCTGGGCCAAAAATCCGCACCAAGTGGAGGAGCGAAGCAACAGAAAACAGAAACTTACACCTTCAAAAAAGCGGTTGACGCCTATTTACAGGGAAACATCGACTACGTAGCAGCCTATGTGCAAGCGGGCAACCCTGTGCTTCAGTTCAATGGGGATGTCTTGATTACCAACGAATTGATTTCCTATGTCTGCACCTACACAGAAGTAGATCAACGGATTGCAGACTTGGTGGAAGCTGGAGTAGACTTGAATGAAAGTTTTGACGATGGAGAAGGCTACACTGCGGTGCACTTTGCTGCTTGGGATGGAAAGGATGAAATTTTGGCTTATTTGCTGGAGGCTGGAGCAAAGGCAGACGTGGTGGGAGAAGATGGGTACACCCCACTGCTGCTGGCTGTGGCTGGAAATCACACGGCCTGCATCGAGCAGCTTGTGGAAAGTGGCGCAGCCGTAAACATCCGAGTTACCGATGCCAATATTTATTTCAGTAAGCAGGGAGGATCCCCATTGACGGTGTCCTTTATCAATGGGTATTTAACCACCGCTCTCTATCTTATTGAGCAGGGTGCGGATCCTTTCGTGTTGGTAGAGCCTTGTCAAAATGCTCCATCTCCAAATCTCTTCGTCAATTTTCTAAACTTGGTTAAGCAAGGCATGATTGATGAACCTGAAGAAGGACAATTGTCAAAAATCTTAAGTTTGGTAGGTATAGATATAGACGAAAATTCGATTGTGGAGGACTCTTCAGCCGAAGAATCGCAGGACAATGAGGCGCAACTCGACTTGAACGAGTTCTTAAAAGAGCTGGGTGCTAGCGCTGAAGAAGCCTCCAATGATGAAGAGGAAGAAGGTACCCATCTTGACGAAATGATCAAAAAATTTGTAGAGCACCAGGGTTCGGACAAAATTTTGGAAGTGTTGGAGGAGTATTATGCACAAAAAGGGGATATCGTAGTAGTCGAGATAGATGCTGATGATTTAATAAATTCTTTAAGTACCACTGATGATTTTGTGGATTTTGTGGTTATCTCTGGAATCATTAAGCTAACAGCAAACACGGTGTGGGCTGATCTCGCAAAATTGATTGGTGAATCAGAAGTAGATTGGGTAAAAACCCTGGTGCAGATGGAAAATCCGGATACAATGGTATTGTTTTATTGTGAAGGAAATTATGTGTATGCCTTCTCCAATATGAATGCAAATGAAAACGTCAATGGGGAGGACACTTCGGAGGAAGAAACTGAAGAATCACAGCCTGGATTAGACCTAGCTTCCTTTTTGAAGAGCATGGAACACGAAGAGAATGCTGATGAATCCGAGGAAGATCCTGAAGAAGTGATGCGTGAATCAGCAGCATACCTGCAATCGGATGCTGATGATTCCGATGAAGAAGAGGACGATGAATTGGGGTATCCTATGATTTTTTGGTCGGGAGAAAATATCAATCAGGAGCAATTGGAAAACTATGCCTACAAATGGCAGACAAAATCTTCGGCCTATGCATGGGTTGGGGGTATTTCCGGTTTTATACCCGATTGGTTTGAAGAGTTTATTTCTGATGCTATTTGCCCTTCCTTTACCTCTAAGGAACTCCTAACCATTTCCAATCGCGTGTTAAATGAGAAAATCATACCCGTATTGAAATACGCTCCGGAAGAGCTATTTTTTCATGTAAAAACGGTGTGGTGGATTGTTCCTTTTTGCATCTGGAAAGAGGATACCGCTTCCTTTGTATTCATTGATAAGAATGGATTTTATTCCTTGTTTAAAAATAAAGAGGGAGATGTGGCCATCAATTTTATATTCCCTTGGGACAAGGTGGCAAGCTTGGAGTTTGAAACGGAATATGATGCAGACCCAAATGTCAACCGATTGACCCTATTTCAAGATAATGGAGGGTTTTTAACCTTCGATGAATTTGTGGGACTAGGAGAAGACGGGAAAGATAGGGGATCCTATCTCTCCGTAGTAGAATCCATTTGGGAGGCCAGAAAAGACACAATTGAAGCCAGCAGTGGCCTGCCGATGTGGTACGAAGGCAAAGGAGGCGAGGGCTTTAAAGAATTTGAAAAGCCTCAAGACCTCCTGAAGGAGGCAAAGTGGAAGAAGCCATTTCGTCCCGATCCAGGGATGTATGGAGGTTAAGTAAGTCCTTCTCCCCCCTTTCTTGGTTAAGGTTGCTTTTTTCCATCTTGAACTGTCAAGGTGGAAAAAGGCAATTTTTATTTTTCGAAAAATCTTTTTTACCTTTGACCCATCATCAAGAACCAGTAGTATCTGGTACCAACCGAGTCAAACGCCACGGTGGTAAAGCGATGAGGGTCCTGCAGACCAAAATTGTTTACCTGCATTCCTCTTTTTTTTGGTGATCACGAAGGGTTTCGACTCCTCGTTTCGGCTTGTCCTTGGGCATGCTGTGATTCCACCTGTTGTATGCCATGGCATAGCAGGGGACTCGCAGCTTAGGGAGCTGGGCGAGATAAGAGGCCCTCGTGGTTAAGCTGTGTCACCTTTAACCCCTTTTTTATGATTACGATCACTACCCCTTCCGGAAACTTGCTCCCTTTTGACTCGAATAGATGGAGCCTGAACACCAAGGATTACCGCTGCCAAATCATCGGCGAGCAGGGAGACGACTACCTTTTGTTGGATGCCAATGCCCTCCTCACTCCGGTACCCAAGTCTATCATCCATGACAACCACTTTGAGATCCAGGAGGATCTGGTCACGCTAAGTGCGGGCGTGTACATTCACTGGATTACTTCCCCTCGGGTGTATGCCTCCTATGTGCGCACGCAGGAACTCTATGCCAAGCACCGGGAACTACTTTTTCGCAATCGTGCGCTTATTCTGAGCCGTGCGGAGTACTACCTGTTGGCACCGCGGGCCCTGAGTAGTGGAGGCGCTTACCTAGGGGGGTTCAATTATTCCCTAGGAGCCCTGTTTGATGCCATTGCCCAAAAGACGCCCGGCGTGTATTTTGAGGAGCTGGCTGGGCACCGAGACCTCTATTTGGTTACTACTGCGGGTTCCCCTTTGAGCGGGATTCATAATTCTACATTTTGGTCCGAGGAGCAGGGCTTTATTTCGCTGAGCTCCTCAGACTGTCGCCTTCCTGGGGGATTTTTGGCGGCGCTACGGGCCTTCAAGGCTGTGGTAGAGAGGAGTAGTGGTGTAGGCTTTACCTACCAAGACGAGGCCTTGGAGCAGCTGCTTGGGGAGCTTGGGGTGGCGGCTTGATTTCTTGCAATTTTTTCTTTGCGTCCCTGTGCCTGCCTACCGCAGGCAGGTCTTTGCGAGAAGAAAAAAAGAAAAAAGAATAGGGCGCGCAAAGTAGGGAAGGCGCAAAGGCCTCCGGAAGTCATACCGAGCGACTACAATTTCTTTGCGCCTGCCTACCGCAGGCAGGCCTCTGCGAGAAGAAGAAAAGAAAAAAAGGAAAAAGGCGCCCCGTAATTCTGCGGGGCATGCTGCAAAGACGCTAAGACGCAAAGCCTCCGGTATGCGGGCCTACCTGCGGCATTCAGGCCTGCTGACTCTAGGAGCTAGTTTTCCCCACTTCTTCATTCTTCGATCGGTGTTGGGTATTCGACATTAAAAAAAGTAGCCT
>JBEDEY010000192.1:0-7082 GCA_041175425.1 Bacteroidota bacterium
TGGGCCATAAGCGCTTTTTCTACCAGAGCCTTTTTGCCTCCACTTCTAAAGCTTTTCTCCCCAGCTGCAGGGATGGTTTCAAACTTTCCATAAAAAGGGAAATTCCCTTCCAATGCTCGAACCTGCGTCAATCTACTCGCATCACTTTTTGGAAAAGCCACCATCGAAGCAAAATTGACTTCTGAAGCAGTTGCCACCGCGAGGGAATCTAACCCGATGTCTCCAAGTGGCTTGTTGTTTTCGAGTACCAAATCTGCACCCAACAACTCCTTGGCCTGGTTATCAATGTCTTTGACTAGGTTTTCTCCAAAACTGCTGATTGCCACCAAAGCCGCTATTCCCACCACAATGGAGGAAACAAAAAGTAGCAAGCGGGAGAGATTTTTTCTAAAATCCCGCAGCGCCATTTTTAAAATCCAAGCAAAATCAGGCATGCGTCTCCTCCTGTATTTTTCCACCCTTAATATGTACGATGCGCTGCGTTTTGGCTGCCAATTCCAAGTCGTGCGTGACGAGCACGAGGGTAGTTCCCTGCTCTTTATTCAGATCAAAAATCAAGTTTTCAATCATGGCACCTGTTTCGGTATCCAAATTACCAGTCGGCTCATCAGCAAAAAGTATTTTGGGTGCATTGGCAAAGGCCCTGGCGATAGACACACGCTGCTGCTCTCCACCGGATAGCTGTGTTGGGTAATGGGTGGCGCGATCTTTCAATCCCACCTTATCCAATAACTCCATAGCCTTTTCTTTCGCATTGGTTCTTTTTTTCAATTCCAGTGGCACCATCACATTCTCCAATGCAGTAAGTGTGGGGAGTAACTGGAAATTTTGAAAAATAAAACCCACATCTCGGCTTCGCACTGCAGCACGCTGATCTTCGTTTAACTTTTCAAGGGATTCTCCATTGAGTACTACAGAACCAGTGCTGCTGGAATCAAGGCCTGCACACAAACCCAAAAGGGTGGTCTTCCCACTTCCTGAGGGCCCGACGATGGCAATGGTCTCGCCAGCTTGGATAGAAAAAGTTACCTGATCCAGGACGGTGAGCTTTCGGCTACCGCTTTGATAAGTTTTACTTACGTTTTGAAGGTCTAAAATGGACATGAAGTTGTTCGAGGAGTTGAAAAGTCAAACGCTATTTTTGCTTAATTTGTTAGCGACTTTGTAAAATTCGTTGGAATTCGCGTAAAGAAAACAAAATTACAGCAGTTAAGGGGCTTCCTGTCGACAGATAGCACAAATTGATCGACCAAGTCAGGACCTCGAATAAAGTAAACCATCTACTCTACCCCTCTTTTGGGCAATTCAAAAGTTAATCGATTCACTATGAAATCAGCATTCACTAATTACTCCTTTTGTCTACTCTTTATTTTGGCTGCATGGCTTACCTCGTGTAGCGCATCAACCGAAAAAAAGCAAGCAGAAGAAGGAACACAAGTAGTAGCCACTACGGCGAATAAGACCATTTTATTTTTTGGAAATAGCCTCACAGCAGGCTACGGTATTGACCCGGAAGAATCATTTGCCGGTCGGATTCAAACCCGCTTGGATAGCTTGAAAAAAGAGTTTCGCGTGATCAATGGAGGACTAAGTGGGGAAACTACCGCCGGCGGTCTAAGTCGTTTGGACTGGTTTTTGGAAGAGGAGCCCTATTTATTTGTGCTAGAATTGGGTGGTAACGATGGATTGCGAGGAATAGCACTCACCGAAACCAAGAAAAATCTCCTAGCCATTGTAGACAAGGTTCAAGCCAAATACCCAAATACCAAAATCATCTTGGCAGGCATGCAGATCCCTCCTAATATGGGACAGGAATACACGGAAGAATTTAAAGCCATTTACCCTGCTGTCGCAAAAGAAAAAAACATTGAGTTGATCCCTTTCCTGCTCGAAGGCGTAGCGGGTAACCCGGATCTAAACCTACCTGATGGCATCCACCCCACCGCAGAAGGGCATCGTTTGGTCATGGAAACTTTGTGGCCCTACATTTCAAAAGCACTTTAAAATTTCGACTTCCTAACTTGCTCATTAATTGCTAGTTTAGTTCGCATCAACCCCATTCGTTTATGGCCTTACAAATCAAAGAAACCCAAGATAGTTACGACGTCATCATTGTTGGTTCGGGTGCCGGCGGAGGCATGGCCTCCAAAATTCTTTCCGAAGCCGGACTTTCTGTCGCAGTCGTCGAAGCAGGTGGAGATTTTGACCCCGCCAAGGAAGAAGATCGAACCCAACTTCGCCCGCCTTGGGAATCCCCAAGAAGAGGTGCGGGCACCAAAATCCGTCCCTTTGGAGATTTTGATCAGGCCATTGGAGGATGGGAAATAGAAGGCGAGCCCTACACCCGCAAGGATGGAACACAGTTTGACTGGTTCCGATCCCGAATGGTGGGCGGCCGTACCAATCACTGGGGACGAATTTCACTTCGCTTTGGACCCAATGATTTCAAGCGCGCCAGCATCGATGGCTTGGGTCACGACTGGCCCATTGGTTACGAGGACCTGAAGCCGTATTACGACAAGGTCGACAAGCTAATCGGAGTTTTTGGTTCCAAAGAGGGTATTTTCAACGAGCCAGATGGATTTTTCCTCCCTCCTCCCAAGCCTCGACTCCACGAATTATTCATCAAAAGAGGTGCTGATAAAGCAGGAATACCGATGATTCCTGGAAGACTTTCCATGCTGACCCGACCCATCAATGCGGAGCGGGGCGTTTGTTTTTTCTGTAATCAATGCAATCGCGCTTGTCAAGCCTATGCCGATTTTTCCTCAGGTACCTGTTTGATTCATCCTGCCATGAAAAAAGGAAAAGTGGACTTATTCACCTATTCCATGGTTCGAAAAGTGACCACAGATGAAACCGGCAAAGCCAACGGGGTATCCTTTGTCTCCAAGATAGACCGAAAAGAATACAAATTGAAATCCAGGGTGGTGGTCTTAGGCGCCTCAGCCTGTGAGTCTGCACGTATCCTGATGAACTCCAAATCAAAAGCTCATCCTGATGGGATTGGAGCGGATTCAGGGGTTTTGGGCAGGTACCTACATGACTCCACTGGTGCAGATCGAATGGGGATCCTACCCGAGCTTATCGATCGAGATCGCTACAACGAGGATGGCGTAGGCGGCATGCACATGTACACCCCTTGGTGGAAAGACAACAAGAAGTTAGACTTCGCTCGCGGCTACCATATCGAGTATTGGGGCGGAATGGGTCAGCCTGCCTATGGAGCTGGAGGAGGCATGGATAGCCTTCGCAAATACCTCAAAGATGAGTTTGGCAATCCAAGCCCAAATGGAGGCTATGGTGTAGGGCTCAAAAAAGACATCCGCAGAATCTATGGAGCTACTCTAGGCATGTCAGGCCGTGGGGAAAGTATCCCCCAATACAGTAACTATTGTGAGATCGATCCAAATGTGGTCGATGCCTATGGTATTCCGGTACTTCGATTCCACTACAAGTGGACAGACCAGGAAATCAAGCAGGCCAAACACATGCAAGACACCTTTGAAGAGATTTTGACCAATGCAGGAGCAACCCTTCTGGGTACCAAACCGGGCCCAGAAAGCATGTATGGACTAGCTGCACCTGGCCAAATCATCCACGAAGTAGGCACCACACGAATGAGCAACGATCCTAAATCAGGTGTAGTGAATTCCAACTGCCAGGTGCATGCCTGCAAAAACCTGTTTATAGTGGATGCAGGACCATTTGTGTCCCAAGCAGATAAAAATCCAACTTGGACGATTTTGGCTTTGTCTTGGAGAACCTCTGATTACATCATCGAACAGCTGAAACAAAAAAATATCTAGGCCATGAATAGAAGAGAAAATCTAAAACTACTCTTTGCGGGCTCTATAGGGGCAGGCTTATTGCTCGGTTGCGAGCCAGAGCAAGTCAAATTGAAGGGGGAAGTGATTGGAACGCCCGGGGGCCGTACCGAAGAGGAAAAATTAAGGGATGCCAAATTGCTTGCGGAACGGTTTTTTACGGAGGACGAACTGAAAAAAATCTCGACACTCGTCGACCTGATTATGCCTGCCGACGAGCAATCTCCTGCTGCCACTGCCATAGGAGTGCCAGACTTTATCGAATTCATGATGAAGGACCAGCCCGACATGCAAACCCCCATGCGCGGTGGACTGATGTGGCTAGACTATGAAGCTCAAGAATTATTTGGCAAAGTTTTCAATGAATTGGAAGCTACCCAAGTTCAAGAATTGATCGACCTCGTGGCCTGGCCAGAAAAAGCCACCGAAGACTACCAGGGTGGTGTACGCTGGTTCAATATGCTGCGCAACCTCACTTGCTCTGGGTATTTTTCTACCCAAGAAGGCTGGAACTACATGGGGTACATGGGCAATGTTCCCAATGTCTGGGATGGTGTTCCTGCTGCTGTACTCACCAAGCACGGCTTGACAAACCCTGAAAAATACGCCGGAGTTTACCTCAAACCAGAGGAGCGGAGTAAAGTGGCCGTCTGGGATGATGCAGGCAACTTGATTGGCTAAGCACTTGCTCCTTCACATCAAGAACCAGGTCGGCTAAATTCCGGTCAGACGCAAGTTCGCTACCTTTTACCCTCGTAAATATTCGGTTTATCTAATTTTCGAATCGAATCCATCTTGAATTCCTAACTTGAAGTACTTATTTCAACCCACTATGAAAAAATCAACCCTTGCCCTCCTCCTTGTTGGCGGGCTCCTAACCTTGGAAGTTGGTGCTCAAACCATTTCTCCAACTTCAGAAAAAGCACTTCAGGAGTCCATAAACAAGCATAGCACGCTACTTTCCTCCTCTCCACTGGCTAATTTCAAAGCCAAAAACGTGGGACCTACCAATATGTCAGGACGAATCATTGACATTGAAGTAGCTTCAAATCCGAACACTTTTTATGTAGCTGCGGCTTCTGGTGGAGTTTGGAAAACTATGGACAATGGGCAATCATTTGCTCCGATTTTTGATCACCAAGCGGCTCTAGGCATTGGTGCCATGGCACTATCCAAATCCAACAATGATATACTCTGGGTAGGTACAGGAGAAAATAACTCCAGCCGATCTACCTATGCGGGTGCTGGTCTTTACAAATCAGTAGACGGAGGTAAAAGCTGGCAGATGATGGGCTTGCTTCACTCCCAACACACCGGACAAATCCAAATTCACCCCACCAACCCCGACATCGTGTGGGTAGGTTCCATGGGTTCATTGTACTCCAAAAACAAAGAAAGAGGACTCTACAAGACCATCGATGGAGGCAAAACCTGGAAAAAGGTACTCTACATTGATGACAATACTGGCATCATCGACATCAAGGTGCATCCTACCAATCCAAACATACTTCTTGCTGCGAGCTGGGAACGATTCCGTCAAGCACATGACTTTATTGGCAATGGCAAAGGCTCTACCATCTGGAGATCGGAAGACGGGGGAGATACCTGGAAAAAATCAGCGAATGGATTCCCACAGGATGAATTTGTAGGTAGAATCGGATTTGATTTTAGCCTTTCTAGTCCTGAAGTGGTCTATGCACTTTTGGACAACCAAGCAAAATCCGACAAGCCTGCTCCTGCTCCAAGACAACGCCCTGGAGCTCAGCAAGAAGAAAATCCAATCAAGTTGGAGGACTTTGCTACCATGACCCTTGACCAAGCCTTGGCTTTGGAAGACAAGAAATTGGAGTCTTTTATCCGAAGAAACCAGTTTGCAAGCAAGTACACACCTGCCGAACTGAAGCGACAGCTTAAGACGGGAAAAATCACCACTACGCAAATTGCCAACTACCTAGGAGGCGCGGTGGATGCCAATGCAGCAATGTTTGGTGCACCCATCAAAGGTGCTGAAGTGTACCGATCCACAGATAGTGGAAAAAATTGGGCTCTAGTATCTGAGTCAGATATCAGCCAATTGTACAATTCCTACGGCTATTGGTTCGGAGAGATTCGGGTAAGTACCACCGACGAAAATGAAATCTTTGTGCTGGGTGTACCGCTTTTGGTGTCTCGTGACGGAGGAAAGAACTTTTCCCGTACCGACTCCATCGGCAGACCGCACTCGGATCACCAGGCCATGTGGATCAACCCTAAGGATTCCAAGCACATCTTGCTCGGTAACGATGGTGGATTGTACAGAAGCTATGGAGGCGGTTCTCGCTGGGATCACTTGAACACCCAAATGCCAATTTCCCAGTTCTATTCTGTCATGGTAGACAATGCTGCTCCTTACAACATTTATGGCGGCATGCAAGACAATGGGGTATGGTATGGCAAATCCACCAATGCCCCTGAGGATCCTTGGGAATCGCTATATGGCGGCGATGGCATGGTCGTGGCAGTGGATACGCGCAACAACGATATCGTTTACACCGGTTCACAGTTTGGTAACTATGTGCGTATCAATAAAAAGACGAATGAGCGCAAGCGCATCACTCCAGGCCACGACATCGGAAAGGCTCCAAACCGTTGGAACTGGAGAACCCCAGCAGAGCTGAGCTACCACAACCAGGACATCGTCTACATGGGTTCACAGTACGTGTATCAGTCTTTAGATCAAGGAAATACCTGGACTACCATCTCTCCAGATCTCACCAAAAATCAAAAAAGTGGCAATGTGCCTTTTGCTACCCTTTCTGTAGTGGAAGAATCCCCGCTTGAATTTGGAACCCTCTATGCAGGATCAGATGACGGAAACGTATGGGTGACGCGTAACAATGGCGGCAGCTGGACCAGCTTGAATGCTGGCCTTCCCCAAGATCGTTGGGTGAGTAGCATTTCTCCCTCCAACTACAAGGAAGGATTGGTTTACATTACACTCAATGGATACCGCTACGATGAGTTTACGAGCTTTGTTTACAAAAGCGAAGACTATGGCAAGACCTGGACCTCCATTGCTTCCAACCTGCCCAATGAGTCGGTCAATATCATCATTGAAGATCCAAAGATGCCCAACCTTCTGTATTTGGGCACAGACCACGGACTATATGTAAGTTTGGATGCTGGCAAAAACTGGAACCTATTCCAAGGCCAAATCCCGAATGTCGCGATTTACGACATGGTCATCCAAGAGCGTGAAAACCACCTCATCGTGGG
>JBEDEY010000193.1:0-6002 GCA_041175425.1 Bacteroidota bacterium
GTATGCCGTCCGATTTGGATCTTATCTCCGATCTCCAGTTGATCTGAAAACATCATGATCAATCCATTGACGATATTGGTGATGTAGTCTTTGGTCAACAAGGCGATAGCAGCAGCCACGATGGTAATACTGGTCAAAAACTCCAAGGGCTGAATGCCAAATGCGAGCATGAGGGAAATCAGCACGGCAATGAGATTGAGTAAAAACTCGATTCGGTCAATGCCAACTACAAAGTTGGGTTGTACCTTGGTTTCTTCCCGCTGCTTTAAATAGATTCGAAGCGTAATGATTCGCCCAAGGGAAAAAATTAGGTTGGCACTTAAAAGAAAAATCAATGCCCGCACGATGTGATTTAAAATTTCGTATTTCTCCAAAAATGGAGTAACGATCGTATCTCCAGCATAGAAAACCTGTAAAATAATCAGGAGAATGAGCTTAACCGCAAAGTAGGTTTTGCGTACATTTTCTTTAACCCGGATGCTGCTTTTGAGATGATTCATGGTTCAATCGAAAAATTAACCCTATTTTAGCAAATATAGGAAGGATTTGACGGACTGATGAGCAGAAATATTGTAATTACTGGAGCTGCGGGTGCCTTGGGTGCTGCTGTAGTGGAAAAGTTTAAACGAGAGGGATACTATGTCATCGCATTAGTGCGGCCTGAGGCAAATGAGCAAGCCAAAGAGGCCGATGTCACTTACGATGTAGATGTGACCGACGAACAAGCGGTGTCAGATTTTGTCAAAGAATACGAAGTGCAGTTTGGTGAATTGGAAGCGATTGCCATGCTTGTAGGTGGATTTACTCCCGGTAATCTTGAGACCACTTCGCAACAGGACTTGACCCGCATGATGCAGCTTAATTTTTTCAGTGCATTTACAGTGGCTTCCTCCTTTTTGCCCTTACTTAAAAAACAGCAGCGGGGCGCTTTGTTATTTGTTGGAGCCCGCACTGCCTTGGACCCACAAGAAGGAAAGTCAGCAGTAGCCTATGCGTTGAGCAAGCGAATGGTATCTGCTCTTGCTGAGATTGTAGTAGAAGAGGTGAAGGGAACAGACATCAAAACACACGTATTTGTGCCAAGCATTCTCGATAGTCCTGCCAATAGAACCGCAATGCCTACAGCAGATTTTTCAAAATGGGTAAGTCCTTCCGATATTGCCGAAGCAATGCACTATGCTTTGAATACCCCCGCCTTAACAAACATGAACTTTACCCTATATGGAGGAATTTAACTTGAAATCGAAAAACTGGATTTTAGCAGCAGTATTAGTCTGTTTGCTTGGGTTTCCTGCATTTTCTCAAACTCCTGAACAAGAAGTGGAGTCGGTGATCCGCTCGCTTTTTGATGGCATGAGACAGAAAGATGCCACAAAGGTAGCCGATGCGTTCTCTACCGAAGGGCTGATGCAAACCGTCCTCCAAAAACCAGAAGGCACCACGGTGGGTAGCAATGCGGTCGCTGACTTTGTCAAACGAATTGCTAGTACTCCTGAGGGAACTACCTTAGACGAACGCATTCTCTCCTACCACATTCGGGTAGATGGGCACATGGCATCAGCTTGGACACCCTACAAATTTTATGTAAATGACACCTTTTCTCACTGTGGAGTAAATTCCTTTCAGTTGGTGAAAATGGCCTCGGGATGGAAAATCGTGTACATCATCGATACCCGAAGAAAAGAACCTTGTGAAGCGTAATTAAAATGAATGAATTTAAAGCTGCGGTCTACCAGACTGCCATCACCCAGCTAAAGCAAAAAGAAGCACTTCTCGCAGAGGAGCGTAAAAATATCATCGAAAGCATCCTAGAGGAAGAGAAGAATAGCGCCGGGGACAAATACGAAACTAGCCGAGAGACGATGACACAGGACCTCAATTCCCTTGAAAAACAAATCAAACAAGGGAAAATGGATTTGGAGGAGTTGTATCGTCTTCAAGCGATTAAAGATACGCCTCCAACTGTTCAGGAAGGCGCCTTGGTGCAGCTGGGTGCAGATTGGTTTTTGTTGGCAGTGAGTATTGGACAGGTGAAAGTGGCCGACAAGCAAGTGTTTTTGCTCAGTAAAAATTCTCCACTTGGCGACCTTTTGGTAGGCAAGAAAAAGGATGAAGTCATTCAGTTTAGAGGCAAGCCACAAACCATCACCAGCCTGCTGTAAATCAAAAATCTCATTAGAGACAATTGTCCAAATCAGCGCGGTTCTGATTATGAATTCACTAGATTTATTGCCATAAAATTATTTTTTAGGCAATAAATCGCTTGTTTTATTTCTTTTTTCTTTGTGTTTTCATTTTTTACCTGTATGATTGAAGACTAAAGACAGGCTTCATGTTTTTGTTTACGAATTTACTTGTACGAATTACATCCTCCGCTTTTGAAGATTTTCAAGCGGGCATGCTTTCCTGCCGTTCGAGCAGTCAGCATATTTTTATGGGATTTATGCCCAATTAAGGTCAGCAGCCTACCTCACTATTCTTTTAGTTTCCTTTTTCCCCTTCCACCTTTAGTTACGTAGTTATGAAAATCATCAAGTTTGGAGGCTCCTCAGTCGAAAACATCCAAAACATCCAATTGGTGTTTGCTATTCTTGAACAAAAACTTCAAAAAGGGGACTTGGCAGTGGTTTTTTCAGCTCTTGGAGGGGTAACGGAGCAGTTGTTTTCCTTAGCCAAAATGGCCATGGAAGGGAAAGATGCGTACCGAGAAGGGTTGGCTGCACTCGAAGAAAAGCATGTAAGTCTTGTAGAGGGACTTCTTCCCTTGGAGGATCAAGCGGAGGGGAGTAGCTATGTACGGCTGCGGATTCAGGAATTAGAGGATCTGTATCATGGCATTTTCTTGATCAAGGAACAGTCTCCGCGGACGCTTGATTATGTGGCTAGCTTTGGGGAACGATTGAGCACCTTTATTTTGTCCAAGGCCCTGGCATCTCGTGGTATTCCTACCCATTTTGTGGATGCACGAGAAATCATCCGTACGGACGATCGCTTTGGACATGCTCGAGTGGATGAGGCGCAGACTTCAGCTCGTATCCAAGCCTATTTTGCCAAGCACCCAGGAGTTAAGGTTGTCACAGGATTTATTGCGGCTACAGAAAAAGGTGAGACTACTACTTTAGGTCGTTCGGGTTCAGATTATACTGCTGCGCTATTGGCTGCCGCCTTACAAGCTGAATCCTTGGAAATCTGGACTGACGTGTCGGGGGTGCTTACCTGTGACCCCAAAATGGTGTATGCTGCCTTTACCATCCCCCAGCTAAGCTATGCTGAGGCGATGGAACTTTCGCATTTCGGAGCGAAGGTCATTTTCCCTGCGACCATGCAGCCGGCGATGAAGAAGAACATTCCGATTCATATCAAGAACACCTTTGAACCGCAGCATCCTGGAACCCTTATTCAGGGGACGGTGCGCCAAGGAGGATGGATCAAAGGAATTAGTTCGCGCTCCAACCTGTCCTTGCTCACCTTACAAAGTTCAGAATGGATGGTAGCAGGTGGCAACTTAGGGAGAGTATTCAAGGTGTTGTCCCAAGCCAAACTCTCAAGCTTATTGATTTCCCAAGCCTCCTCCCAACACAGCATTTGCTTGGCCATGCCAGCTCAGGAAGCTTTATTGGCAAAAGAAGTAATTGAGCAGGAGTTTTTCCATGAAATTAAATCTGGAGAAATGGATGCGGTTACACTTCTCCCTGGCTTGGCTTTGGTAGCGGCAGTAGGCGAAAACATGAAGCATGACCCAGGTACTGCTGGAAGGATGTTTCGGGCCCTAGGCCAAAACAACATCAATGTAGCTGCCATCGCTCAGGGGAGCTCCGAACTGAATATCTCAGCGATTATTCCCCAGGCAGATTTGCAAAAGGCACTCAATGCCCTTCACGAGGCTTTTTTCCTTTCCGAACACAAGGTAGTCCACCTGTTTTTGGTCGGCACAGGGCTTATCGGCAAGGCACTCCTACGCATGATCGCATATCAAAAGGAAAAGCTCTTGCGAGACAACCAGTTGGACATTCAAATCCATGGCATCGCGAACAGCCGCTACATGGCTTTTGATGAAGACGGCTTTGACCTTAAACATTTCCCTGTGCTCTCTTCAGAGCATGAAAAAATGGATTTAGGCGCATTTATGACACGAATTGAGGAAATGAACTTTTCCAATTCGGTGTTGGTAGATTGTACCGCTAGCCAAGAGGTAGCCCAGTGCTACTCAAGAATGCTGGCGGGAAAAGTGGCCATCGTTACGCCCAACAAAAAGGCCAATTCTGGCTCCTTGGAGACCTATCTGGCACTCAAGAAGCTGGCCAAGGCCAGGGGAGTCCATTTCTTATACGAAACCAATGTCGCTGCAGGCCTTCCTGTGATTACTACGCTTCACGATTTGATGCTCTCAGGAGACCGCGTCATTCGAATTGAAGCAGTATTGAGTGGGTCCTTGAATTTTATTTTTTCAGAGCTTGAAAAGGGTGCGCCATTTTCAGAAGTGGTGGCCCAGGCCAAAGAAAAGGGATATACCGAACCTGATCCACGAGATGATTTGAGTGGGATGGACGTCGCACGAAAAGTGGTGATCTTGGGTAGGGAAGCGGAGCAGCCCCTTGAAGTGGAGGATGTAATGGTGTCGTCCCTGGTCCCAGAAAATGCGCGACAGGGAGTTTCGGTGGAAAAGTTTATGGAACTTCTGAAAGCCGAAGATGCATCCTATGCCCAGCTGTTGCAGCAGGCCAGAGAAAAAGGAGAAAAACTCCGGTTTATGGCGACTTTGGAAGATGGCAAAGCAGAAATCGGGCTTCGGTCCATCCCAGCTTCACACCCGTTTTATGGGTTGGAGGGCTCTGACAACATGATTTTGCTCACCACAGATCGTTACTACGATCGACCCATGATCATTCGCGGCCCGGGAGCAGGAGCTGAAGTGACTGCCGCAGGGGTGTTTGCAGATGTCATCCGAGTAGGCAACTATACGAGGGATTAGATAGGTTGACATTTTGTCAACGGTCCACAGTTCACAGTCCACAGCAAGCTGTATTACAATAGATTTTAGCACCCATAAGTCTTTAGAAGGAGACTGGAATTGACTGTGGTCTGTCGACCGTCAACTGTTGACGATTGATAAACTTTCTATTTATCCAATGGTGGAATAGCCCCCTACTTTTTCCGTTCGATGGAGTAGAGCACTAGATCGCGAAGGGAAGATTTGTAGGCGGAGTCAGGAAATTGCTCCAATAGGGCAAGGGCTTCCTGGTAGAATGCGGTCATCTTTTGCTTAGCATAGTCCAAGCCACCACTCTTTTTTACAAATGTGATGACCTCGTTCACTGCCTTTTTATCCTCAGAGCGGTTGCGGATGAGGTAGATGATTTTCTTTTTTTCGAGCCAGTCGGCGTTTTTAAGCGCATAAATAAGCGGGAGGGTCATCTTTTTTTCCTTGATGTCGATCCCCAAAGGCTTCCCGATTTCATCCTCACCATAGTCAAACAAATCGTCCTTGATCTGGAAAGCCATGCCCACTTTTTCTCCAAAATCCCACATGGTCTGGATGGTTGCCTCGTCTGTACTTACGCTAGAAGCTCCTACGGAACAACAGGAAGCAATGAGACTGGCGGTTTTTTGGCGGATGATCTGGTAGTACACTTCCTCATCTACATCCAGTTTTCTGGCCTTGTAGCTTTGCAAAAGTTCACCTTCAGACATTTCCCGTACAGCATTGGATACAATCCGGAGCAAGTGGAAGTCGTTGTGCTCCACACTCAAAAGCAAGCCCCGAGAGAGTAGGTAATCGCCAACCAATACGGCGATTTTATTCTTCCAAAGTGCATTGATCGAGAAAAATCCCCTGCGGTAATTGGCATCGTCCACCACATCGTCATGGACGAGTGAGGCAGTGTGCAAAAGTTCAATCAGGGCAGCACCTCGGTGTGTAGATTCATTGATTTGTCCACAGACACCTGCAGTCAAGAACACAAACATGGGGCGCATCTGCTTCCCTTTTCGCTTGACAATGT
>JBEDEY010000194.1:0-2574 GCA_041175425.1 Bacteroidota bacterium
TCAGTAGGCCATCGTAAAAATCTGATTCAAACAAGCGTGCATCTTTTCTGGCCTGTCTTAAGAAAAACAAACCAAAAGGAAGTAAGCAAAGGTTTGAGAAAATAGTTCCAAATAACGAATCTACTACCCCCTCTTTGGCCCACTTCTCTCCTGTAATGGTCAGCATGTAGAAGAGAATGAAAAAGAGGATGGAAATTAATACGGGCAAACCTAGGCCTCCCTTCTTTATGATTGCACCTAGCGGTGCCCCAATTAGAAACATGACAAAGCAGGCTATGGCTTGACTGTATTTTTGGTACCAGGCAATTTCATAGCGTCTAAACTCTCGAACCTGCCCGTCTACTTGACCTTTCTTTACATCAAAGGAGTTTTTGAGGTTTCTTGCGTTGTTTAAGGCGAGCGTAAGGGCATTGCTCAGATAGCCTCGCTTGTAAAACATGGAGTCAAGCAATTCTTTTTCTTCTGTTGTCAATCGTGCGGTTCGGATTGATTTAGGAGATTTGCCCACCACTGTTCCGAGGCTATCCAGATTGTTTTGCTCGGTGGAGCTTGAACCATTTTGAACAATTTGTTTTGCATCCAATTTTTTGCGCAGCGAAACAGCTGAGTCCTTTTGAACAGTAATTAGTGTAACCGGAACCGTATCAACTGTAGTTATTTCCACAATAGTGTTGGAGCTCGAATCAGTATTCACTTCCCGATTGACAGCATCAATGCTATCCTCCAAGGCTTGTTCTTTTAGGATTCGGATTCTTCTCAACGTATCGAATCTAGCCTTCTCAATTAATATCTCTGGGGATGGAGAGAGTGTTCTATTTTTAGTAAAAAAGGGGTAAATACTTGCAGCAGTGATGAAATTTTGGTGTTTTAGGTCATTGACTACTAGATGAATTGAATCCAATCCATACCGAATTTCTTCAATCGTTTTGATGGCACGGTTGGTAGACCATTGGTTTTCAGGTGTACGGTTGAGCTGAAAGGCTCCTAAATCAAAGACCATGACATTCTCCTTGAAAGCAGTTCGTGAAAACTCCACGGGAGCCTCAGAAATTCCTCGCGTAGATCGAGACTCTTTGTAGCTCTGTCCTGCGTAAAGAGTCAATCGCATGTACTTATCATTGTTGAAGGTCTCCATTCGCCCTGAATCAGCCATGGTCACATTCAGATTTCCTTGACCTTCGGAGTGATTGTAGATCAAAATGTCCTTTAAGCGCACCTCATCCAGTTTCTTATTTACTTTGATACTGAAGTTGGGTATTCCGTCGTAAAACACCCCTTCTTTGATGTCCAAGGAAGGAGTCTTCATACGAATATCATAAAGAAGTGAAAAGGTCTTGAGGTTCACCTTTGGAACCAGGTAATTGTTAGACAGAAAGGCAAGGAAAGTAAGGCCAACTGCAAAAATCCCAATAGGACGCATGGCCCTAGTCAATGATATCCCACTTCCCTTGATGGCGGTAAGTTCAAAATGCTCGCCCAAATTGCCGAAAGCCATCAAACTAGAGAGAAGCATGGCCAAAGGCAAAGCCATGGGCGAAATACTGATGACGAAGTAACCGATCAGTTCCGCATAAATCCAGAAGCCCAATCCTTTCCCGAATATTTCGTCGAAATACTTCAACATGTTGACAATCAACAGGATAAAGTCTACCACCAAAAAAGTGAGGAAAAAAGGACCTAAAAAGGAGCCTAGAATAAGTTTATCTAGTTTTTTCATCTGCGGAAATCCGAACAAAGTAAGGAAATTTCTCGCTGAGAAACTGCACCTGAGGATGCGATTTATCCGCCAATGGTTCCCTTTAACTTAGAAATGAGCCCATCCCAGATATCTTCGAGTTCATCTAGCTCGTAAAAATTTGATTGATCGATCACCTTCAAAAATAAAGATTGAGTTAGTTCGGCTTCATCTAATTTGAATTCGATATACGATTCCGGGGTACTTTTTGTGGTTTTAGGCTCGAAAAAATCCCAACGAACATGCAAATTGGCTTTTAGGATGGTAAGCTTCGCATAATGATCCTCTTGATCAAAATTGAAAATGTAGTTTTTGTCTTCGTCAATTCGGACTTTATCGGCAAACCATTCTTGAAGACCACTCGCAGTACTTAAATAGGCATAGACAATTTTTTTAGAAGCATTTAATTGATAATCAGCAACAAATTGGTTTGTAGACATATTCTGATAGGAAAAATCCAAACTATTTAACTTCTAAAGTCCTTCTCAATTTGCATTTCAGCCAACAAGCCTTCATATTTGCATTCCGTTTTGAGGGCTTCGCACAAATCCATAAGGGATTGGGTGATGAGGAAGGAAAAAAGATGTTTTGGAAGATAACCAATAATCCGAAACATCCCTAAAAACAGAAAAGAAATTTGGCGAGGTAGCTCAGTTGGTTAGAGCGCAGGATTCATAACCCTGAGGTCGGGAGTTCAAATCTCCCTCTCGCTACGAAGACTTCTCAAATGGGAAGTCTTTTTTTTTGCCTAATTAGTGAGTGCTTACATTCATATCCGCCGCGGCGGACGGGAGCCTGCCTGCCGCAGGCAGGTTCAAATCTCCCTCTCGCTACAATGA
>JBEDEY010000195.1:0-6288 GCA_041175425.1 Bacteroidota bacterium
TTTTAATCGTTTTTATTACCGTATTTATATTTTTATTCCATTTTTTTTGAAACTTTTTCATTTTTAATGCCGTTTAGTATATTTGTAAAGCAATTCGATGTGCACCGATTTGCAGGCAGCCCAACATACCTCTTGGCAAAGCAAATTTGCCAGGCTCCTACTAAAGCTTATCAAAACCTACTAAACCAATTAAAAAATGAAAAAATTATTCATGTTGCTTTTCGTTGCCGGGATGGCAACAACTGCAATCGCAAAAACAGAAAATCCTTCGGTAGAAATCAGACAAACTGAAACCGCTAAGGTACTGGTAACTGTTCCAGCTTCCCCTCAAGGAGGAGTGACTGTTCGTATCCTGGACGCAGACAAGCGCTTGGTCCTTCGTGACCGAATCAATGCCACCGAAGCTTTCGCAAAAAGATATGATTTGGCATCACTTCCAAAAGGAGACTATTCGATTGAAGTGTCCGATACGCAAGGCACCTTACGTACTGCAACTTTCTCTACATTAGAAAAAGAAACCAAGACGGTATTTTCCAGAGTAACTCCACTTGGACAAAATCAATTCAGACTTTTGGTAGCCAACTTGGATGCGAAAGCGGTAACCGTTCAGATCTTCGATGGCAATCAATTGATCCACACCGAACAAGTGGATCATCCCCAAGGACTTCACAAGGTGTATACCATCAACAAGCCTGGCTTCCCTGACGCCATCAGCTTCAAGGTATCTACCACCAACGGATTTTCATCTTTTGTAGCATCCAACTAAGCTAAACCAACTGTTGCTACTACCCCGCTAAGGTCACTTGGCGGGGTTTTATTTTTTAGAATGGCTCAGGATTAGCGCCTTTTCAGCCACTCTTTTTCCCAAGCCAAAACCCTTCGCCAAAAAAATCGGATCTATTTTTCCCCCTTGAAAAGGCCCTTCCCCCGTAATCGCGGATGCTCCAAAAGCAGCCTCCGTGTCCTCCCCGCCCATCACCAGCATCCCCTGAATCAACATGGCTCGCAAAATGTCCAACATCACGCCCTCTTCACCAATGGAGATCCCTCCTCCCGACACAAAGGCAGCTCCCAACTTATCCTTCATTGGCCTTCCTTCGAAGGGCCAGGAATTGATAAACTCCTGCACTGCAGGGGCCACGTTTGCATTGTATACCGGTGAGCCGACCACAATTGCATCGGCTTCAAGTACCTCTTTAGTGCTTACCTGATCAATTGGAAGCAATACCACCCGTACACCTGCAATCGATTTTGACCCCTCCTCCACGGCATAGGCCATGGTTTTGGTGTTTCCGGATTGGCTGTAATAGGCAATCAAAACCGTGGGCTGACCTTGTCCATATCCCAGGAAGGGAAGAGATAAGAAAAGGAAACTGAGCAGGACAAAGCGTTGCATCCAAGGGGAAGTGTTCATTCCCGAAATTAAAAAAAATCCCCATCTCCGATAGGAAATGGGGATCTGAATCTGATCAAAAGAAATTATTTCTTCCAGCTGGCCTTCCCGCCCTTAGCGGAATCAACAGTCACGCTGTACGAAGATCCTGAAGAAACAATCCAGCGAACTTGAACCGCACCCATACCTGGGATATTGGCAACGGCCATTTTTTCTGGTGAATTGACCTGCTCCTTGTACTTCTTCATGTCGGCATCTTCCACCACAAAGCCTGCAACTACCTTCGCACCGGTAAGCGTCACGTAATCGGGACGCTCGATGCGGTACTTCAAATCTTGGCTGGCGTGGGTTGGCATCATGCGCTCGTTAAAGATCGTGGCCGTGATGGCTTTCAATCCTCCTCCCAACTCTTCTTCCTTCACCTCGGTGATGGAAAGCTTGGGCGTATGGTAGGCATGGTAAATGGTGAATGCGGCATTGCGATGGGCATCCTGCTCCAAGAGAAATCCTGGATGTGCACGTCCAAAGGTCTTTTTGAAGCCTCCAATCTCTACCGTCCCAAACTGCGGATGCTTGTATTCTTTGTAGTTGACAAATGCATCACCAAAGGTCAACAACTGGTCCACCTTGAGTTGCTCTTCTTGGTTGCCTCGTCCTGCTTCTTTATTGAAGTACAGGTAAGACACCATCAGCTCATTGGTGTAAGTGAAGATTCCACGATTACCATAGAACCAATCCAGTTCCCCACCAAATACGGAGTACAAATCCTTGTACACGGTCAGGTAACGGTATCCAGGGATCATTTCTTCCCCTTTCTTACCGATGGCATCGTAGATACGAATATCTTCTCGGTTGTAGGTATTGAGATCTTCCTCAGCTCCTGGGCCTCGAAGAATCATCCCTCCGGAGTTGTGGAAACTCTGCGCTCCAGCAATATTGGAGTGCTTCCAAACAAACTCCATCACCGCACGATTTTCAGGCAAGGTAAATGGATAGCGCATGGCACCGCGTTGGATGTAATCGGGCTGCCAATTCCAACCCCAATCGCGGTTGGGATCGTAGTAGCCAATTCCATCTTCATTGACTTCACCATCTCCATCGTTGTCAACACCTTCTTGACCGAGCATTTCGTATTCGCCCACTTGATCAGGGCCCACTTGCATGAGTCTTCGTGGATCCAAAGGATCTTTGATGAATCTACCTGTTGGAGACTTACGGATCATCATGGTGATGTGACCATCGCCGTCCAAGTCATCCATTCGGTCCTCTCCATTTTTGCCATCGCCATCGTTGTCCAGCACAAGCATTCCTGAGCGGGGTGAACTAGCGGTATTGGGTTCCTTGAAGAAGTTATTTCGAGCATCCGGATTGATGGTCGGAGTGATGTAAAAGGTCTTGTCCTTGAGCAGCTGCTTCACAAATTCATTGTCCCCATGCATCTCAGTCAAGTACCAAGCCACATAGAGCGAAAATTCTCCGCCCTGCACCTCATTGGAGTGGATGTTTCCATCGATCCACATGGCCGGTTTGTCGGTATCCTTGCCGGTAGAAAAATCAGTAATCGTCAAGGTCAAGATATCTCTCCCCTCCACCGACTTTCCAATGGATTCAATTTTGGCAATCTTGGGATGCGCTACTGCGATTTTCTTCATCAAATCCCAAAGCCCTTCAGCGCTGTAATAGCGGTTCCAAGCGATTTCAACTTTTGGAGTATGCGGCGTACCGATGGCCCGAAAGTAGTTTTCCTGTTGCGCACTTGCTTCAAAGGAACTTAGCGATAAAGCTCCCAAAGCCAATGCAGTTACGGTATGTTTGATATTCATGATCTTCATGGCTTAGAATTTTACAGTTTGGGTAACAAAACCTGCATGCGGAGCACCTGCTTTCAATTGCACCGGACCCTTGCTACGCACGATCCAGCTAAAAGTAGTTTTCTCAAATGCACCTAGCGAATCCACTAGCTTCACCTTGTCCCCAGAGACCAGTTGATCTGCAGGCACATCAATGTCTACCCGGAGCTTTCTGAGCCAGCGTGAGCGGGTGCCCATTTCGGAATGAGTAGATAAGGGGGAATTATTGAATAAGTCTACCGTGATGCGGGTAAGCCCATTTCCCAAGGACTCTGATTTGAGTTGGTGAAACTCTAGTTTAGGCTGCATGGCAGCGATCTTGAGGATAAAATCCGTATGCTGCTTGGCGATTTCACCCACTTTCTCAAAAGGAGGGTTAACCATTTTGAACGGCTTGATGCCTCCTACTTCCACTTGTTGGTTTGGAAAATCTGGGTGCTTCACTGCGGTCCAAGGCACAAAATTATCCTGCTTCAAGGAATCCGACCAAGCTAAGAAAGTCGCTTCGGCGTTGGTTTTGCCCTTGTACTCAGGAGTCCAATAGCCAGGTGTGGAAAAGCTGTAGCGCGCAAAGTGGAAATAGGCCCACTGGAAAAAATCACCGTCGGTACCTTGATTGGTTTGTTGAAAGGCCTTTACTGGGATGGTTTTATTGTACATATCAGACACTAGGGCATTTGTAGCCTGATCTTTTTCCAAAATAGAAGTTACTACGCGCTTGCGTGCATCTCCAGCCGAGTACTTCAGTGGGGTGCTCAGGTTGTTGGCTGGTGAAAAGGTCACAAAAGCAAAGATGTTCCACTGCTCAAACAAGTAATCTAAGAGTGCTCGGCTTTCAAGCTGAGAAACCGCGATATCGCCTGCCAGGGGCTCAAACACGGGGAATTTGTAGGTAAGGGACTTGTTGAAGGCAATGCCTTCAGCCAAGTCTTCTGCAAATTTGCCATCCTTGTCGCTGTCCACACTTTCTTTCACTACTCGGTATTTGCCTGCTTCACCTTTGGCTCTATCTGCCTTAACTAGCACGCGAGGATCTTCCTTGGAAGTAGTCCAGTCACCCATTGGGTCTGTGATACGCATCCAAGTGATGAGTCCATCCCCATTTAGGTCACGGTATCCGTTGTCTCCGGCTACCCCATCACGGTCGTGGTCGATGGCAACCGCATTTCCTCGACGCTCGTACTTCAAGGCATCGTGGTACTGGGAATATGCATCTGGTGACATATTAGGAAAAATATAGAAGGTCGTCGCTTCCAAGGCAGCCGCATGTTCGGTGACTAGCTTTTCAGCAAACTGCAGTGCAAGTTCCACGCTCAGCACATGAAATCCTTCCACGCCGCCGACTACTGCGATTGCGGGCTTCTGGTCTTTGTTTCCAGTACCGATTTTCAAGGCATAAATTTCTTTGCCGCCAGCGGTTTTGGTGAGGGTCTTCAGCTCTACAGCAGGGTTGGAGCTGAGTTTTTGCAGCCTTTGGGAGGCCTGACTGAGGGTAGGATAGTCGCTTTGGGCAAGTGCATTGCCGTAAATCGCTGTTGCCAACCCCAGTACAAGTAGCATGTATTTTCTCATAAGGGTAGTGTTTTCAAGTACCTAAAAAGGATATTTAATTGAAAAATGAATCGGCAGTTTAGCAAAAAATTGCGACTTGTGGCGGACAGTTTTTCGGAATTTAAATAATGAAGGCAGGCGGAAATGGGCTGGGATAAACGGCTCTTTGCTTGTTCAACTTGCTTAATTCCTGAAAAAACCCGTATTTCAAGGACAAATACCCTTGCCATGTATAAAAAACTTGCCCTCGCCATTGCTTTTTCTCCTCGAATGGAGGCCTTGATTGCTGAAGCTAGAAAATTAATTAGCGTTTTTGAAGGTGAACTGGTTTTGATCCATGTGGGTACCAAGACCCCCGAATTGGAGGCACAGCTGGATGAAATCCTGTCTCGGCACTGCGGAGATTTGCAGCGCATCAAGACGATTTGGAGGGAAGGCAAGCCGGCAAAAACTATCCTAAAAACCTGCGAGGAAGAAAAAGTAGACTTGCTGGTTTTGGGAGCCTTAAAAAAAGAAGGACTGCTTACCTATTACGTAGGCTCGGTTGCCCGTAAAGTAATTCGCAAAGCGACTTGCTCCGTGTTGACCCTAATTGAGCCCAAAATAGAAACCACCCATTTTTCCAAGGTGGTCATCAACGGAACCGAACTAGATATCACCCCTCGTGTCATCGCCCGCGGTTTAAAATTTTGCCAAGCTGAAAAGTCGACCCAAGTGCATATTCTGAATGAAATCAAGATGTATGGTTTCCAGATGGCTACTGCAGCAGAAGGTACAGAAACAGAAGTAGCAAACACCCGACGGAAATTGGTACAGGAAGAGATCAACTATGTGCAGGGAATTCTGGATAGCTTGGAACCCACCGATCTCAAAATTAACATCAAGGTGACCGCTGGAAAATGGGCCATAGAATTGGTTCGCTTTTGCGAATCCATCGAATCTGACCTCTTGATTATGGGCGTAGACCAAGGATTTTCGTTTATCGATCGGATCTTCCCTCACGACATCGAAGACGTGTTGATTGAGCTTCCTTGTAATTTATTAATCGTCAAATAAGCAAGCGATGGAAAAACTGACCCACAATGAGGTAGTCATGTTACTACTTCAACTTGCTACCATGCTCGTTTTGGCACGAGTTTTTGCCGAAATCGCTAGAAAATTCAAACAGCCCGCCGTCGTAGGAGAAATTCTTGCTGGAATTTTAATTGGCCCCACCATTCTGGGGACTTTCTTTCCTGAAGGCTTTGAATTTCTATTTCGATCCTACCCCATGAGCAATATTGCTTTGGCAGGATATTCACAAGTGGCAGTAGTCTTGCTACTTTTCATTGCAGGCCTTGAGGTAGACTTGAATCTGGTATTTTCTCAAGGAAAAAGAGCACTCAACATCAGTTTCTATGGGCTAGTAATCCCCTTTGCTTTTGGCTTTACAGCTCCCTTTTTCTTTGCCGAATTTTTTGGATTTTCCGAAGGTGACAAGCTCCTCTTTTCCCT
>JBEDEY010000196.1:0-8720 GCA_041175425.1 Bacteroidota bacterium
CCATCACTAAAAGTCGTAAGGGTCCTTCTTCAGCAAATTCAAAGCGGTAAATGGTCGTTCTCGGGATGACGATGTAGTCTCCTTTTTTAACGATGAGTTTTCCAAATTGGGAATACATCACCCCTTCTCCATCGTGGATGTAGATCAATTCATCTCCATCTGCGTTTTTGAAAAAGTAATCCATCTTCCGTTGCTTGGGCGTGCAGATGCCCATCATCACATCGTTGTTGATGAGGAGCATGCGGCGTGCGCTGAGGTAGTCTTCCCCTGTGATTCCTACTTCGGAGGTTTTGAGGTGGGTTTGATTTAGTCCATGGGCATCAGCTGCAGTCCAGCTGTACGGAGTTGGTTTCCCGATGGATTTGACTTCATTGGGATTGTAGATATGGTAGAGGTTGGAGTAAATACCTGAGAACCCTTTGGAGCTCACCAACTCTTCCTTGTATAGGCTGCCATCGGGCTGCCGAAACTGGGTATGTCTTTTTGGAGGAATTTGTCCTAGTCGAACGTAGTATGCCATAGTTTTGGGAGTATATTCGTTGCTAAAATAGGAGTAATCCTCGATTGTCTAGGAATTTGATCTCCTTTTTGTGAACCCAGTCCTACTAAAAAAAGTTTTTCCTCCTGCTATGAAAGCTGTTTCCTTCCTTCTAATTGGTTTTCTTTTTTCGTTCGCTAGTTTCTCACAAGTATCCAAGGTGGATTCCAACCTCCTCTGGTCGGATGAGTTTGATCAAGATGGACTTCCTTCCCCGGTAAAGTGGACTTTTGAAGTTGGGGATCATGGATGGGGCAACAATGAACTTCAATTTTACAAAGCGAATACCCTCAAGAATGCGCGTGTGCAGGGTGGAGTTTTGCTAGTGGAGGCCCATGCAGATGCAAGTCTGCCCAAGGGCTATACCTCCGCCAAGTTGGTATCCAAAGGCAAAGGATCTTGGCAGTACGGATACTTCGAGATTCGCGCCAAACTCCCGCAAGGAAGGGGTACTTGGCCAGCGATCTGGATGCTTCCAGAAGAGAGCCGATTTGGAGGATGGCCAAAAGATGGTGAGATCGACATCATGGAGCATGTAGGTTATGATCCTGGCAAGGTTCATGGAACAGTACATACGGAGGCCTTCAATCACCTGCTAGGAACCCAAAAAGGAGGACAGCTGCTGGTGCCCAATTTTGCGACGGAGTTTCATACCTATGGGGTAGATTGGAAGCAGGAGCAAATGGACTTTTACATCGATGGGAAGCACTATTTCACGTTTAAAAACACAGGGAATGGCCCCAAAGAATGGCCATTTGACCAGCCTTTTTACCTGATTTTAAACTTGGCGGTGGGAGGTAACTGGGGAGGCAAGGAAGGAGTGGATCCCAACATTTGGCCACAGCGGATGGAAGTAGATTATGTTCGTGTCTACAAGCAAAACCCAACTCAACAGCCCTAAACTCTTTTTTAAAATTTTCCGAAACCTTAGGGAATTTCTAGGATTGTCGTTTACTTAACTGATAGGACCTAGTTAGAATTACTTACTACCATGGATTTACTGAAAAAAAGAAGGATAAGTGCATTCCTGATCATCGGATTGCTTTTGCTGCTTCTGTATGGAAAAAACCTCTTGGAACGCCAATCTTTTCGTGCCGTCAGTGGTACGCTTTCCAATGTATATGAAGATCGGTTGTTGGTGGAAAGCTATATTTTTCAGATCTCTGAAAAATTATTCAAAATCCAACGGCTGGTCGACCACTGTACGATCAATTACGATTATTCCAAGGTGATTGCCGAAATATCAACGGAGGAGCAAGCGATTATGAAGTTAATCGGCTCATTTGAGGCAACGCAGCTTACGGAGCAAGAAGCTGCTTTGGTGACTGACTTCAAACGCATAATCGAGAAAGATCTGAGCATCAAAAGTTACCAGCTGCTGTACAATGATTCCTCTGGCGTAAATGTGGAACAAGTCAGAGTATATGATCAAAAGATTGCTCGAGCACAACAGGATCTGGACAAGTTGAGTACCATTCAGCTGGAGGAAGGGGAGAAATTGGTCTCTAAGGCAAAAACCTTAATCAATCGATCCCAAATCTGGGCGCAGTTTGAGCTAGCCTTGCTTCTTATTTTGGTGATTGTGATATATGTCTATATTTTTAAAAAACCTGTAGTAGAGGATCTTGCAGATTAAAAAGTAAGCAGTACTAAAAAAAATGCCTGCCCTTGTTCAAGGCAGGCAGTACTGTTTGGGTTGGTGGATTAGGCCCAGGCCCGATCTCCTTTTTTATGATCCACACAGGGATCAAATCTTCCCGGAGATTCCACAAAGCGCAAGGCTTGTGTGGCACCGATTTCGGAGCTGAAGTAGCCCAATACGGTAAGGTCGCGTAGCATGTGGATGATTTCTGGTTGTTTCTCTTCCCCGCTCGCCACGTATTTTTGGTGAAGCCCATTGAGGAATGCAAGTCGTTCTTCTGCAGTAGCATCCATGAAGTCTTTGCTTGTTTCCGCTTTGAAATCTGTCCGGATGGTATTTAGTCCCGCGATAAAGGTAGTCTGCTGATCTGCATCGTAGCATTCCTTCACCATCATCTGCATAAATTCTCCAATTTTGGTTGCCTTTGCTCCTGGAGTATCTGTAGTAGGAATGATTGTTTCGCCGATTTCATCGAGGAACGAAAGATCTTCTGGGCTAAAATTCAAATCCTTCAGCTGTGAATCGGGTGCACATCCGGTAAGAAGTGCGGTTGATCCAATTAGGGTTCCTCCCATCAGGAGTGCCACGCTTTTTAGGGCATCTCTTCTATTCATTAAGGTCATGTTCTTGTCGGATTAGAGGTTTTGCTTTTTCAATTCTTCAACGGCAAAAGCAGCTGCTCTCGCGGTCAAGGCCATGTAAGTCAGTGAAGGGTTTTGTGCTGCTGCGGAAGTCATGCAGGCCCCGTCGGTTACGAATACGTTTTTGGCGTCCCAAACTTGGTTGTTGCCATTCAAAACCGAGGTTTTCGGGTCTCTACCCATACGCGCTGTTCCCATTTCGTGGATTCCTTGACCAAAAGTGTAACCATTGTCGTATGTTTTTACATTTTTGAACCCGGCTACCTCTAGCATTTCTGCTGCATCATTCATCATGTCCACGCGCATCTTTTGCTCGTTTTCTTTGATTTCCGCATTCATCACGAGGGCTTCCATTCCCCACTTGTCTTTCACGGTATCGCTTAGTTTGATCAAGTTGTCGTGGTAGGGAAGAATCTCTCCAAAGGCAGTGATGCCCATGGACCATGGTCCTGGTTCGGTAAGTGCCTCTTTCATTGGGCCTCCAAGTCCTAGTTCGGCCACATCACGGCTCCAGCCACTACGGCTGGCACCTCCTTGATAGCCAAAGCCTCGGATGTAATCCCGCTTATCTCCATTCACATTTCGGAAGCGTGGGATATACAAACCTGTAGGGCGCTTTCCAAAGTAGTACTTGTCATCGAATCCTTCGTAGGTACCATTTGCTCCCAATCGGAAGTGGTGATCCATCACGTTGTGACCCAACTCTCCAGAGCTAGAACCCAGTCCACCTGGCCAAATATCCGTGGCACTGCGCATCAAGATGGCGGTGGAGTTGAAGGAAGAAGCACATAGGAAAATGATTTTCGCAGAGAACTCCATGGTTTGGTTGCTCTGTCCATCGATGATTTCTACGCCAGTAGCTTTTTGGCTGTCTTTGTCATAAATCAATCTACGAACGATAGACCAAGGGCGAAGGGTCAGCTTGCCTGTGGCCATAGCAGCAGGTAGGGTAGAGGCTTGGGTACTGAAGTATCCTCCAAAAGGACAGCCTAGCGAGCACTTGTTGCGGTACTGGCAACCAGGGCGACCAGGAAGTGGCTGCGTAATGTTGGCAGGTCTGCCGATGGTCCAGGTGCGGGCACCTTTGTAATGTTCTTTGATTTTGGCTGCACCTGCTTCTTCCACACAGTTCATCGGCATGGGTGGCTGAAATTCACCATCAGGCAAAATGTCTAGGCCATCCTTGGATCCAGATACGCCAATGAATTTTTCTACGTAGCTATACCATGGGGCGATGTCCTTGTAGCGGATTGGCCAATCCACCGCGATGCCATCTTTGGCATTGGCTTCAAAGTCCGTTTCAGACCAGCGGTAGGATTGACGTCCCCAAAGTAGAGAGCGGCCACCTACTTGATAGCCTCTAAACCAGGTGAATGGTTTTTCTTCTACATAAGGAGAATCACTTTCATGTGCCCACCAGTCCAGGTTGAGCTCATTCAAGACATAGTCACGTTTCAAATTGGGGTGATTGTCGATCTGCTCTTGAGTTCTACGGCCTCTGTGAGGCACTTCCCAAGGGGCAAGCGTGGCCGATTTGTAATCTTTCACGTGCTCGACATTTGGGCCTCTTTCAAGAAGAAGCACACGAAGGCCCTTCTCGGTAAGCTCTTTTGCGGCCCATCCGCCACTAATTCCTGACCCAACTACAATTGCGTCATACGCTTCATTTGCCATAATTATGGTATTTTTTTAATTGGTTATACATCGCAAACCTGCACGGCGTGACCCAGTGCAGCAATTTTATCTTCTCCCTTGGGGATAAATTCATGGGAAACATAGCCCTTGAAACCCGTATCTACAATAGCTTGCATGATGGGAGGGTAATTTATTTCTTGATTCTCGTCTAAGTCATTCCTTCCAGGGTTCCCCGCTGTATGGTAATGACCAAAGTACTGATGGTTGTTTCGAATGGTCCGAATGATGTCCCCTTCGTCAATTTGCATGTGGTAAATATCAAAAAGTAATTTGAAATTTTCACTTCCAATGCGCTTGCACAGTTCGATGCCCCAAGCTGATTTGTCACACATGTAATCTTTGTGATCCACTCGGCTATTTAGCAATTCCATGGTGAGGATGACCCCGTGCTTTTCGGCCTGGCTTAGGATTTTTTTAATTCCGATTTCGCAGTTTTTCAAGCCTGTTTCATCGTCCATTCCGCGTCGATTTCCTGAAAAGGCGATGACGTTTTTGTAACCTGCCTTTTGCACGAGAGGAATCAGTTCCAGGTAATTTTTTTCCAGCTGCGCATGAAATTTGGGTTCGTTGAAGCCGTCCGCGATACCCAGTTCGGCTCCATTACACATGGAGCAGTGGATGTCGTATTTTTTCAATAGTTCCCAATTGGCTGGACTGATCAAGTCAATGGCACCCACTCCTACGGATTTGATTTGGGCGCAGAGCTCTTCGAGGCTGAGCGGTCGCATGGACCAAGCGCAAACGCCGTGATTGATGTTGCCTTTGAGGGCAGTGGCTCCCTTTTCCTTGAAGTCAAAAGAAGCAAGGGACCCCATGGCTGCTCCGCCAAGGATCATTTTTTTGAAGGAATCGCGTCTTCCAGAATTGAAAGTCATGGTGTATGGGGGTTAGTTTGGGCTTTTTATTTTTTCTGGTTTGAAAACAGCTATGAAAAATAGGAAAACCAAGGCGGAAATCCCAGCGGGAATCAACCAAATTGATTTCCAATCGTGTAGTCCAGGTTGAATTAGGTAGAAATTGGAGATTTGTCCAGCTACCCAAAATCCAAAACCCATCCCTATTCCGTAGGTAGCAAGTGTAATTAGCCCCTGAGCGGCAGATTTGTATTTTTTCCCCGCATGGGCATCGGTGTAGATTTGACCGCTGACAAAAAAGAAGTCGTAACAAATCCCGTGCAGGATGATGCTAGTAAGCAGCATCCAAGTTCCACCTTCAGCATCTCCAAAGGCAAAAAAGAGGTAGCGGATAACCCAGGCCAGCATGGCTACAGCAAGCGTATTTTTTAAGCCAAATCGGGTAAAGAAAAGGGGGAGGGCAAGCAGAAATAAAACTTCGGACACCTGTCCCATTGCCATTTTTCCCGTAGAATTTTCCACGCCCAGCTCCGTCAAGAAAGGGCTGGCATTTTGGTAGTAAAAGGCCAAGGGGATGCAGATGAGAATGGAAGAAAGAAAAAAGATTGCATAATTTCTGTGCGTGAGTAGGCGAAGTGCATCCAGACCCAGAACTTCTTTGAGTTGGAATGATCCACTTGACTTGGCTTGTGGAGGAGTGGCAGGGAGGGTGAAACTATAAAATCCAAGGGCAAGAGATGCGCCGGCTGCCAGCTTCCAGGTGTTTTGTAGGAGTCCTGCAAGCAACCCTTCTGGACTATCCCAGGCCAAGGCAGAGATTAAAAATCCTGCCGCTACCCAGCCGAGTGTTCCCCAAATTCGAACCCCTGAAAATTCTTTTTCAGGCTGCTGCATTTGGTTGAAGGAGATGGAATTGACCAATGCGAGCGTAGGCATAAATAAAATCATGTAGGCCAAGAGGATGGGGAAAAAAGTCGAAAAATCTACAGTCTGGTGCAGTTGATAGAGGAGAAGGGCTCCGATAAGGTGGATGGCGCCTAGAATTTTTTGGGCTTGAAAATAGCGGTCTGCGATAAGGCCTACCAAAAAGGGAGCGAAGATGGCGCCCAAGGACTGGGTAGTAAACGCTAAAGAGATGTCTTGGTCCTTTGCTTGGATGTTGGAACCAAGAAAGGTGCCCATGGTCACATACCAAGAACCCCATACAAAAAACTCGAGGAACATCATTAGGGAGAGTCGGATCTTGATCAGCTGGTTCATGGGAATTGATGGGCTAATTTTGAGTGGTTTTTTAACTAGAAAATTTAAATTTTCATGTTTTTGAAGTAGTTTACCCATCTTCTTTGAGAATCTAAAGAAACCGACCAAAAAGTTTTGTTGGAGCCGTTCATAGAACAGTCCGACTACTGGTCATAAAAACACTGTTTTCAGGAAGGAAAGTGAGAAATTTCAAAAAAACCTGGTATAAATCTTAACGCTAGACCCAATTAATTCAGTACCCATGTCGACTACAAAAAAATTGAAACTTGGCCTCATTGGAGGCGGTCCCGGCTCATTTATTGGAGCCATTCACTTGAATGGTGCCTTGATGGACGGAATGTTTGAATTGGTCTGTGGCGCTTTCAGTTCCAACCCTGCCAAATCCATCCAAAAGGGCAAAGAACTTCGACTTGATCCTTCCCGTGTATATGGGAGTTACGACGAGATGTTTGCCAAGGAATCCCAGTTACCAGAAGGAGAGCGGATGGATGTGGTGGCCATTGTGACGCCCAACAACATGCACTTTGATCCCACGGCCAAGGCTTTGCAACATGGATTCCATGTGGCTTTGGACAAGCCCCTTACGCTCAACTATGCAGAAGCCCAAGCCTTGTATCGATTGGTGAGTCAATCCGACCGACGCTTTTTGTTGACGCATACCTACACGGGTTACCCGATGATCAAGCAAGCGCGTCAGATGGTGCAGGAGGGAATGATCGGTAAGATTCGAAAAGTATATGTGGAATATCCACAGGGATGGCTTTACAAGCTTCTTGAAACGGAAAACAACAAGCAGGCAGCCTGGAGAACCGATCCCGCGCGCAACGGCTTGGCCGGATGTATGGGCGATATTGGTACGCATGCTTTCAACATGGCGGAGTATGTCACTGGAGAAAAGGTGTCTCAGATCTGCGCTGACCTCTACATAAAGATTGATGGACGGCCTATCGATGACGATGGAGTAGTTTTGCTCCGCTTTGAAAATGGTGCCTCTGGAGTTTTGATGGCCTCTCAAACCGATACGGGCTGCGAAAACAACCTAAAAATTAGAGTGTATGGCGAAAAAGGAGGTTTGGAATGGGAGCAGGAATTGAATAATTCTCTGACCGTAAGGTACCCAAATCAACCCGCGCAAATCTTCCGAGCAGGAACTGGCTACTTAGGTTCTTTGGCGCAAGAAAATACCCGCACCCCTGCAGGCCATCCGGAGGGATATGTGGAGGCCTTTGCCAATTTGTATCGCAATTTTGCTCGCTGCATTTATGCAGATCGGGAAGGAACTACTCCGAAATGGGAGTGGGAGGATTACCCCGGCATCGAGGATGGCATCCGTGGCATGGCTTTCATAGACCATGTCTTGCGCAGTACGCAGTCAGAGCAAAAGTGGACCCCATTTGTTGTAGAAAAATAGTGTGATTATCCGCAAACAGATCTATGGCTCAATAGGCGTGTGAATCACAGCGGATAATCGTCCACAGACGACTGTCCACAGTTAACAGCCCGCTTACGTGAACTTCAAACCTTATTTTCCCTGGTTATTGGACCTAAAGCAGGATATTCAAAAAAATAAATTCAACTTCTAATCATTTACTAAGTCGTATGAAAACAATCAAAGGCCCGGGTATTTTCCTCGCCCAATTTGCAGGAGATGCCGCCCCTTTTAACAATTTAAAGAATATCTGCCGCTACATGGCAGACCTAGGATACAAAGCCGTGCAGATCCCTTCATGGGATGCACGCATGATCGACTTGCAAAAGGCTGCGGAGAGCAAAACCTATGCGGACGAGATCAAAGGAATTGTGGCTGATGCTGGCATGGAGATTTCCGAATTGTCCACGCACTTGCAAGGACAGTTGGTAGCGGTTCATCCTGCATACAACGAGCTATTTGATGGCTTTGCGCCAGCAAATCTTAAGGGAGACCTAAAAGGGAAGTCTGCTTGGGCTACCCAGCAATTGAAGTATGCCGCACAGGCTTCGGCCAATTTGGGGCTAAATGCACACGCTACCTTCTCTGGAGCCTTGATGTGGCACACGGTCTATCCTTGGCCACAGCGCCCCGCTGGATTGGTAGAAACAGGCTTTACCGA
>JBEDEY010000197.1:0-7799 GCA_041175425.1 Bacteroidota bacterium
CTATATTTCTCCAATAGACTTTAATTCCTCCTCCATCGTGGATTTGAAGCAAAACACCGCCTTTTCCTGCGCCAATCTTCTCATCGGCATAGTTGACCATCTCTACTCCATTGACATAGGAGGTAACCCGGTCACCTTTTACCACAATCTTCATTTTGTTCCATTCTCCAAACTTCAAAGCCTTGTCCTTTTCTGGATCTGGTTTGATCAACCAACCCCTGCCATAAGATTCATAAATCCCACCGGTATCATTTCCTGGAGGAGCTACCTCCACCTGCCAGCCTGAAACTTTGGTGCCATCTACTGTAGATCGAATAAATACCCCTGAGTTTCCATTCGCCTCTTGCTTGAACTCCAACTCTACCTCAAAATCACCATAGTCAGCCGTCGTACCTAAGTAACCATAGCCCTTATCCGGACCACTCTCCGATACCAACAAACCATCGCTGTCTACATACCACTTTTCGGTGCCATACACCTTCCATCCGGTAAGGTCTTTGCCATTAAACAACTTCTCTCTCTTCTGCGCAAAAGCAACTTGAACTGTTACCGCCAAAAGCGCTACTAAAAATATCTTTTTCATAAGGGTCGGATTTTTATGTTTTTAAACCATACAGGATCCCCATGATCCTGCAATGCAATCAGCCCTTTGCGGGCAATTTTGTAATCGGGAAAATCATTCCACTTGCCTGAATTTCGTTTAGCTGTCCAGTCCTCAGAATAAGGAACAAAGGCCACCGTCTGCTTTCCGTTCAGCCAATAGCTGGCACCAGCCTCCGAAAAGGTGATTTTGGATTCGTTCCACTCACCAGCCGGCTTCACCACTCCCTCGTAGTCCGGCTCATACATGGCATAATCCCCCGCAAGAGACTGCCATTTTTCCAAAGGCTGACCAAAGCCTAACTGATCAATCACTTGGTATTCTGGACCTGTATAATAAGGAGCCTTGTAGTTTGGCCCCTCCACAACATGGTAGAAAACACCTGAGTTACCCCCTGCGGATATTTTCCAAGAAAATTTCAATTCAAATTCTTCAAACTCTTGAGCCCCATAGACCACATCTCCTCCAAAATCTTCTCCACCTGTAGCGCCCAAGCCCTTCATCGCGCCTTCCTCAATGATCCAGTTGGCTGGTGTCGTATCCCCATTGAAGGCTCTCCAACCCTGCATACTTTTTCCGTCAAAAAGCAACATCCATCCCTCTGCCTGCTCCTCTGGGCTCAACACATTGTCGAGACTTGCCACGTTGAGCGAATCCCCTGCGACCGCATTTTCGCTAGACTTTGGGCTGCACGCAAACAGCATTCCTACCGCTGCCACTCCCATTAACATGACTTTTTTCATTATTTATTTTTTTTCGGTTGGCTGTAATTCCACGCTATCGCTTTCGAAGCTTGCGAAAGGAAAAGAAATGTAGCGACAATTTTTAAGTCCTCGAAAGACCAATTGCAAAATTTTATAGGCGGAAAAAAATCCTCTTGCAAATTGATCTGCAAGAGGATTAGTAAATGGGCAGAATAAATGCCTTACCTAGGAAATGTATCGAAAATCAAAACTGGGATCAAAATCCATCAAGAAGGCAACCATCAATTCGATGACTTGCTCGATGTCTTTTTTACTAGCCGTCTCTACAGTGGTGTGCATGTATTTGAGAGGTAAAGAAATCAACGCAGAAGGTACACCTCCATTGGAATAGGCAAAAGCATCGGTATCTGTCCCGGTAGTTCGCGATGCCGCAGCCCGCTGAAAAGGAATATCCTGCTTTCGAGCGGTGGCGATAATCAGGTCCAGTAACTTTTTGTGTACAGAAGCACCATAGGTAAGTACAGGGCCTTTGCCCGCAGCTTGATCCCCACTGCTGATTTTGCTGTAAAGCGGTGCGGTGGTATCATGGCATACATCAGTAATGATCGCCACATTGGGCTTAATTCGCTGCGCAATCATCTCCGCCCCACGAAGACCTATTTCCTCCTGCACTGCATTGACGATGTACAAACCAAAGGGGAGTTTCTTTCCCGACTCTTTGATTTTTCGTGCCACCTGCGCAATCATGTAACCTCCAATTCGGTTGTCTAGCGCTCGGCCAGACCAATACTTCCCGTTCAATTCGGTCAGTTCATCCTTAAAGGTAATGACACAACCCACATGGATCCCCAGCTCCTCCACCTCAGCTTTGGACTGTGCTCCTACATCAATAAAGATATTGTCCAAGGTAGGCGCATCTTCTTTTCCTTCTTTGCGCACGTGGATAGCGGGCCAACCGAAGACTCCTGGCACCATCCCTTTGTCCGTATGAATATTGACACGCATGGAGGGAGCGATCATGTGGTCGGAACCCCCATTTCTACGCACGTAGATGTATCCGTCATCTTTGATGTAATTGACAAACCAGCTGATCTCATCGGCATGGGCCTCAATCACCACGCGATACGGCGCATCGGGCTCGATCACTGCGACAGCTGTACCATAGGAGTCGGTAAAATAGCTATCCACATAGGGCTTGATGTAATCCAGCCAGATTTGCTGGCCAGAAGCCTCAAATCCCGTAGGTGAGGCATTGTTGAGGTAGTTGGTTAGAAACTGATTTTCATTCATAGTTGAGTGGATCCTTGCAAAAGGCTATTGGAGCACAATTGCTTATTTAATCTAAAATTGAAACTTATTAAAACGAGGAGTTGAAGTAGCTCCGCTCTTTATCATAAAGGAATGTTGCCATGCTTTTTTCTTGGCAATTTATCCACCTTGTTTTCCAACATTTTAAAGGCCTTGATCAACTTCGTTCGTGTGTCTGAAGGGAGAATCACCTCATCAATGTACCCCCGGTGTGCAGCGCGGTAAGGATTGGCAAACTTGGCTGTGTACTCCTCCACTTTCTCCTGGAGCTTCGCTTCTGAGTCTTCCGCTTCGGCAATTTCCTTTTTAAAGATAATTTCTGCCGCTCCCTTAGCACCCATCACGGCGATTTCTGCCATAGGCCAGGCATAGTTGAGATCTGCCCCGATATGCTTGGAGTTCATCACGTCGTACGCACCCCCATAGGCCTTGCGGGTAATCACCGTGATACGAGGTACGGTAGCTTCCGAAAAAGCATAGAGTAACTTGGCCCCATTCGTAATGATGCCATTCCATTCTTGGTCTGTACCTGGCAAAAAGCCTGGGACATCTACCAATACCAGAAGTGGTACATTGAAGCTGTCACAAAAGCGCACAAAGCGTGCAGCCTTTACCGAGGCATGATTGTCCAATACGCCTGCCATGGATTGGGGCTGGTTGCCTACAATTCCGATACTCCTTCCAGCAATGCGGCCAAAGCCAACGACAATATTATCCGCATAGTTTTCATGTACCTCTAAAAAGGATTCCTCATCCACAATGCCACCAATCACCTCACGCATGTCGTAAGGATGATTCGGGTTTTCCGGGATAAGGGAGTTCAAAATGTCTCTTGTTTCATCTTTCTTCGGCTCATACGAGTAAACAGGCGCTCGATCCTCACAATTTTGAGGGAGATAACTCAGCAAGGACTTGATTCGCTTGAGCGCTTCCATCTCGTTGGCGCAGGCAAAATGGGTAACTCCAGATTTGGTGCTGTGAGTAGAAGCACCGCCCAGTTCCTCGGCAGTGACCGTTTCTTGAGTGACGGTCTTGACTACATTGGGTCCAGTCACAAACATGTAGGAGGTGTTTTCTACCATCAAGATGAAATCCGTGATCGCAGGAGAATACACAGCCCCTCCTGCACAAGGACCCATGATAGCCGAAATCTGAGGCACTACCCCAGAAGCAAGCGTATTGCGGTAAAAAATATCTGCATAGCCTCCAAGAGAATTGACTCCTTCTTGAATTCGTGCCCCACCTGAATCATTCATTCCGATAATGGGAGCTCCATTTTTTAGAGCCAAGTCCATCACCTTGCAGATTTTCTCCGCATGTGTCTCGGAAAGAGATCCGCCAAAGACCGTAAAATCCTGGGAATACACATAGACCAATCGTCCATTGACTTCCCCATAACCTGTCACCACACCATCTCCCAAGTAATGCTCTTTGTCCAGACCAAAGTCTTTGGCACGGTGCATCACAAACTTGTCGATCTCCTCAAAGGTCCCTTCGTCTAAGAGCAAGGCGATGCGCTCTCTGGCAGTGAGCTTCCCTTTTTGGTGCTGTGCATCAATTCGTGCTGCACCTCCACCTAGCTCGGCTTCAGCATTTTTTTTTGCCAAAAGCGCATTTTTCTCCAGATGGTTTGAAGGACTATAATTTGGGTTTTTTGGATCTGTCATCTTGGGAATTATTTCTAGTATCAAATATAAAGGCTGACGCGGATAGAAAAAGCCTTTATTCACCAAGTCAAATTCTTAATTCCTGTCAACTAGTTATTAACCTGAGATTTATCAGATGTATAAAAACTTAAAATAGAACTTTTAAAAAACTTTCTATATTCGCCCATTCAAAAAAAATTGGCACTGACACATCCCAAGAAGGCAGCGGTGATAGACATGGGGACCAACACGTTTCATTTGTTGTTGGTGGAATTGCATGAGAAAGAGTTTAATACGCTTTACAAAGAAAAAGTCGCTGTAAAACTCGGACAAGGAGGCATCACACAGAATCAAATTACTGCGGAAGCCGAGAAGAGAGCCCTACATACCCTGGGTCATTTCAAGAACTTGATTGATGGGGAAAACATCGATCAAATTTTCGCCTTTGCCACCTCTGCTGTGCGGAATGCCACCAATGGCCCAGACTTTGTCAAAAAAGTCAAAGAGGAACTCGGCATTCAAATCCACGTCATTTCTGGGGAAGAAGAAGCCCAGCTAATCTACGAAGGCATTCATTTTTCGGGGTCGCTCGACGAGCATACCTATTTGATGATGGACATTGGCGGAGGCTCCGTGGAGTTTATCATTGGCAATGCCGAGCAGGCGTTTTGGAAACAAAGTTTTGAAATCGGAGGACAACGCCTTTTGGATGCCTTTCACTACCACGATCCAATATTGCCAGAAGAGGTAGAAAAGCTAGAACAGTATTGCGGAGAAAAGTTACAACCCTTGTTGGATGCCATCGCAACGCACAAACCTACTGGATTTGTAGGCGCCTCTGGTACTTTTGATACGCTGATCGACATGTACTATGCAAGTATGCTGCAGTGCAAACTCACCGGACAGCACGTCTTCGAATTACCAGTCACAGATTTTTACCAGCTTTTTAAATTGCTAGTAACCAAAAACAGAGCGGAGCGCCTCCAAATCCCAGGCATGATCGCCATGCGCGTAGACATGATTGTGGTGGCTAGCTGTCTGATTGACTTTATCTTGCAACACTTAGCTGTCAAAAGTTTGCGCTGCTCCCACTATTCGTTGAAAGAAGGGGCTGTCTCTAGAATGCTATCTGGAGAGATTAGTCTCCATAATTAAATTTAATGTACTCCAAATAATTTTTAATTGAATTTTAACTTGAGTTTAAAATTCATAATGAACGATTAACGCCCACTTCTCTCTATATTTGACGACATCCACCCTTTATTTTTCAAATATCCATGCAGCATTTTTCCTTTGATCACTTGCACCAATTTACCATCGACATGCTCAAAAAAATTGGCTGTCCAGACGAAGATGCCCAGCTCGCCGCCAAGGTATTGCTTTCGGCAGATTTACGAGGAGTGGATAGTCATGGAGTGGCGCGACTGAGCGGCTATGTACGACTCTGGGAAAAGGGCAGAATCAACCCCAACCCCAAAATTCGAGTAACCCACGAAACCCCTTCCACAGCCGTGGTAGATGGAGACGCAGGTCTCGGTCAAGTAGTGGCGCCTTTTGCCATGAAGGTGGCCATGGAAAAAGCCAAAAATGTAGGCACTGGATGGGTGTCTGTCAAAAATTCCAACCACTATGGCATCGCAGGATTCCATGCCATGATGGCCTTGGAGCAAGACATGATTGGCATTTCCCTAACCAACGCAAGTCCGCTGGTGGCCCCAACATTTTCTAAGGAACGCCTTTTGGGCACCAATCCCATTTCAGTTGCAATTCCTGCCAAGGAAGAACCTGCCTTCGTGCTAGACATGGCTACTACCACTGCTGCCAATGGCAAACTTGAAGTGCTCCAGCGTAAAGGCTTGGAAACTCCCAGCGGATGGGTTCAAGACAAAGATGGCAATGCAACCAATTCTTCAAGTGGAGTAAAAGAAGGAGGCGCTTTGCTACCTCTTGGAGGTGACCGGGAACATGGTTCGCACAAAGGATATGCCCTCGGGGCTGTAGTGGATATTTTATCTGGAGTACTTTCAGGAGCCAATTATGGACCCTGGGTCCCTCCTTTTGTTGCTTTTTTAGACCCACTTCCAAATCTTGTTGGAGAAGGCATGGGCCACTTTTTTGGTGCCCTGCGCGTAGACGCTTTCCGTCCAGCAGATGAATTTAAAGAGCACATGGACCAGTGGATCCGTAGATTTCGATCTGCCGAACCTACCGCTGGCAATGAAAAAGTCTTGATTCCTGGAGATCCAGAGCGGGAACTTGAAATCATCCGAAGAAAAGAAGGGATTCCATTACTCGACCCAGTAGTCCAAGATTTGACGGAATTGGGTAAAAAATTTGGAGTAAGCTTTTAAAATTTTCCTAAAAAAGGGGCTGATCGGTTCGAAAAATTGTATGGAGAAAACAGTTTTCCTGTTTCTCACTTTGCCAAGGTGCATTCCTCCCTTTTTCTGCCTAACTTAGTACTTAGGTCTTTTTTATCCTGTACTCATGAACCGATTAACGCTTATCCTTGGATGGCTTTTGACCTGCATTAGCTTCACTGCGTGCAGCCAAAAGGCTACTTTACGCATTTTTGACAAACCCATCACCTGGAATGCAGAGCGGGAACAACTTTCCCTCAACTACCTCAAAGAAAGACATGGATTGGTGCAAAACACGGCTACTATCAAGCCCCAAATGGTGGTCGTGCACTGGACAGCCATCCCCACCATCGAAGTCACTTTTGATGTATTCAATCCAATCACTCTTGGGGGGAGAGCAGACCTTACTGGAGCCAGCAACTTGAATGTTTCCAGTCAATTTTTGATCGATCGAGACGGTACCATTTTTCGGTTATTACCTGAAACCACCTTTGCTCGACACGTAATTGGCCTCAATTACTTGGCCATCGGCATCGAAAATATTGGCAGCGACAACATGCCCCTCACCAACGCTCAGCTTGAAGCCAACGAAAAACTCATCCGATACCTCAAGCGAAAGTACCCGATCGACTACGTCATAGGACATCACGAATACCAGCGCTTTCAAAAAACAGATCTTTGGAAAGAAACGGATCCTAACTACCGCACCGTAAAGTCAGATCCCGGGGATGAATTTATGATTCGATTACGCAAAAAGTTGACTGATATAAACCTAAAACCCCTTCCTACGCTTTAATTCTGCGATGAAACTGGCCCTTAAGTTTACCTCTCCTTTCCTACTTTGTCTTTTTCTCTGCGTTGCTAGTCCCGCCCAGCAGTTGGATCCCCTTGCCTCAAAAAGAACTGGGCCAGCTTCCACTTCGACTGCCACCGCTCCATTGCCTGGGGAGAATGCTCCCGCTGCTTCCTTTGTAACGGTCTCCCATTCCCTCCCAGAGATTCCGAGGGAGTTTCGGGGTGTTTGGATCGCTACGGTAGCCAATATTGACTGGCCCGTCGCTGGTACAGACTCCTGGGAAAAACAAAAAAAGGACTATCTGGCACTTTTAGATTACTACAAAGGGCTGCATTTCAATGCGGTCATCGTCCAAATTCGCACTGCTGGCGATGCCTTGTACCC
>JBEDEY010000198.1:0-16000 GCA_041175425.1 Bacteroidota bacterium
GGATTACCCAAGAGTTTCGACCACGATTTTTACGGGCATACTCCGACCTCAATCAAATCATGACCCAAGCCTTCCAGCAATACATTTCGGATGTAAAAACGAAGGACTTCCCCAATTCTTCCGAGAGCTACTAATTCAAGTAGCTTTTTCCTGTGGTTTTCTCCCTTCCTTTATCCAAAAGGGATTCCCCTTTTTATTTCTTAGAAGCGGCTTCTACCCGTAAGATAAAATCACTCAATACATTCATGTAATTGATGAAAGCGTCGTACGGGGTATCATAAGGACTGAAATACTCGTGTACCGATCCATCTGAGAAGAACTTGGTGCAGATGTAATAGAAGTGATCGGAGGTCTGCAGGTACTCCCAGTCTCGTAGCAGCTCTGGGTCCTTGATGTTTCTAATTTTCTTTTCCAGTTCATACAAGCGATCAAAAGCTTCGTCTTGCATGTCGTTGCCCAGCCATGCGGTAAGGTCACGCTCCTCATCTGCCCAGGAAATAGGAGTCGGAACGTGAATGCTGCTGACAGGAGAAAGTGCTGCTACCACCTCCGAAGGGGTAGAGAAGCTAAAGTTGGACTGGGTAAATATCGCCTCCGGTAGGTGTCGCATGAAGTCAAAAATTCCAGTTTCTGCCCACTGGTGCTCCCCAAAAGTTTCGTAGTCCATAAATAGGTTGACCACGGGTTCTTCTTTAGGTAAGGCATTGAGCCAATTTACAAACTTGTCTGTGGTCAGCGGATAATCTCCCCAGGTTTTGTCTCCAAATCGGAAGGCGATGTCATCCGAAAGGCGGAAGTTTTTGAGCAGTACCTTGAATTTTGGGTTCAGCGCATTGGAATAGACGTAATTGGGACTTTTCCATCCCAAAACGTGCTTTGCACCTTCGGTAAGCATCCCCTGATAACCAAGTTCAGCGACCATTGCTCCAATATCATCAGAGTAAATCAACTCAGTATTTCTGAAAATTTTGGGGCTGTAACCATTGAAAAGCTCCTTGATTCGGTCCTGGTGCTTGTGTACCAAGGCAAAAAACTCATCCTTGCTTTTGAGAGCCGCAAGGGAGTGTGAGTAAGTTTCGTTGAGCAGCTCCACGTGGCCTGTAGCCACCAATCGCTGAAAGCTTTCTAATACATCGGGCGCATAGGCTTCCATCTGGTCCAAGAAGGTGCCAGATATAGAAAAGGCCACCTTGAACCTACCCTGGTAGCGTTGAATAAGCTCCAGCAACAGGGAGTTCATCGGGAGGTAGCATTTCTGTGCTACTTTTTGGATGACATTCCGGTTGAGGTAGTCATTCCAATAGTAGTGATCTTCCCCAATGTCAAAAAATCGATAGGGCTTCAGTCGGTAGGGTTGGTGGACTTGAAAATAAAAGCAGACAGTTCTCATGCGCGTTGAGCTAAAATTTTATCGTAAACAGTCACTAGTTTGGCAGCAACATGCTCCCATTTCAATTTTTTCAATTCATCTGCCCCTAGTTCAGTAAACATTCGAGCGATGCTAGGGTAGTGTAGGAGACCAAAAATGGCGTCTGCCATGGCATCCACATCCCAAAAATCAATTTTGATGGCATTGTTAAGCACCTCAGCCACTCCAGATTGCTTGGAGATGATGACAGGGGTGTTGTGCCGCACTGCCTCTAGAGGGGCGATTCCAAAGGGTTCAGATACCGAAGGCATGACATACACATCGCTGATCGCATACATGTGATCGACATCATCTCCTTTCAAGAATCCCGTAAAATGAAATTTGGTGCCCATTCGAAGTTCAGCCACACGATCCACCATTTTATTGAGTAGATCTCCTGATCCGGCCATGACAAACCGTACCTTAGGATCTCGCTCAATCACTTTTTTGGCAGCTTCTACAAAGTATTCTGGGCCTTTTTGATAAGTGATTCGGCCTAGGAAAGTCACGATTTTCTCCGGTACTTTTTTCTGGTAGGAGGAGGTGATGATGCTTGCATCGAGTACTGCATTGTGGAGCACGGTTACTTTTTCGGGAGGGATTCCGTATTTCCGTACGCATATATTTTTGGTCAACTGACTCACCGCGACCACATGATCTGCGGCATGCATTCCCGCGCGTTCAATTTCAAAAACGGGAAAATTGACTGACTCCCCAGATCGGTCGTACTCGGTGGCATGAACATGGACGACCAAGGGCTTGCCGCTAATCTCTTTGGCTGCGATGCCTGCAGGATAAGCTAGCCAGTCGTGGGCATGGATGATGTCAAAGTCACTTCGGTCTCGTGCAATCTGTGCCCCGACCAGGGCATAGCGAGACACTTCCTCCATGAGGTTTTTTCCGTATTTGCCGCTAAACTGGTATTTGGTGGAAAATATGCTCTCATCCACATCGGTCCGGTCATGGATGGCATAATCTGTAAATTTTTTGAATGCTTTTGGACCCAAATAAGGTACCAAAAAACTATTGACTTCGAGGTAAGTCAGGTTTTTCCAGAGTTTTTTAAATCGACGCTCGCGGTAATCAATGATTACCCCGCTCGCATTGACAAAGTCTGCCACAGGCTCCTCATCTCCCCAGAGTTTGGGTACCACAAAAATAACCTCTTGCTTGTGAACATTCATTCCTTGAATCAGTCCATAGCAAGCTGTGCCGAGTCCTCCAGAGATATGGGGTGGAAATTCCCACCCAAACATGAGTACTTTCATTTGGAATCCATTAAACCTGTTTGACTAAATCCATCATTCGTAGCAGCTCAGCGATACTCCAAGCCTGTGATACAGAACCCTTCGGACGGTGGGGTGCATCCCCATCGTATATCTCCGCCACCGTTCCTACTCCATATTGAGTCATGACTCCATCAAAGCCCTTGATGATTTTCTCGACGAAAATTTTGGCTGCTTTACCGTGTAAGCGAAGGTAGCCCTGGGCAAAATGTCCCAATAGCCAAGCCCAAACCGTTCCATTGTGGTAGGCCTGGTCTCTACTGATTTGATTTCCAAAATAATAGCCTTTGTATCCCGGATCATCTGGGGATAGCGAACGCAAACCTCTTGGGGTCAGGAGTTTGGATTTAACAATTTCCAAAACTTTATCGCATTTTTCTTCCTCCAAAATCCGATAGGGTAATGAAGTTGCAAACAACATGTTGGGCCGAATGGACCAATCTTTTTCTTCTCCATCGACTACATCTGCTAGGTAGCCATAGTCCCAAGACCAGAATTCCCGATCAAAGGATTCTTTGACTTTGGCGGCTAGGGAAAGGTATTCTTCCTCTCCACTAAGTTCGTGGTAGAAGCACAAGGCATTGTACCAGAGCGCTTGAATTTCTACTGGACAACCGATTCTCGGCGTAACGGGTCCATCTGGAGTGATTGCATCCATCCAGGTGAGGGCTAACCCTTCCTGCCCACCCCAAATCAGACCGGAAGGGAGCATGTGAATGTTAAAGTCTGTGCCTTCTTTGAATCCTTCAATAATCCCACGGAGCTTGGCTAGGTAACGATCCTTCACGGTCTTTTGATCTCCAGTGTACTGAATGTAGGTTTGGAGGGACCAAAAAAACCAGAGCGGGGCATCCATGGAGGTCATGTTGGTGTAATCTCCACTTCCAATATTCGGAAAAAGGGCTCCTTTCAGATCCTTGGACATCGTGTCCATAATCGCTAAAAAGGTTTCAGGTTCCCCTGTGGCCAAGGTTAAACCCGGAGCAGCGATGAAGGTATCTCTGCCCCACCATCCAAACCAAGGGTAGCCTGCGATCACGCGTACTTCCCCATCTCGTTGACGGATAAACTGTCCAGCAGAATTTTTCAGGCAGTTTTCAAAATTATTTCGCGGAATTCGACGTGCGATTTCCTTACTGAATGCATTGGCTCGGGTTTCGGGATCTGCATCGGTCAGGCCTGCAGAAAAAATGACAGACTCGCCTTTGCTGATTTCAAATTCAAGGTATCCCGGTACAAATAGGTCTTCTTGGTAGTCATAGCCCCGCTCCCGCTCTTGGATGTACTCCAGGTTGTGGTACCAGTCCGGTTGGGAATGGAATGTTGCTTCCTTGGATAGCTGCATGTACAACGGATCGTAGTTGGGATACAGTTGAAACTTTACTCCATTTGCAACTACTTCGTAGGCTTTATTGATGCGATCGTTGGCTTTTTGAAGTTGGTGATATCCACGAAAAGCGAGGAAAGGCTGGATGCGTAACGTGGTGGGTGAATGGGCCTCCAGTAAGGTGTAGCGAATCATCACCCGATCTCGATTGGAGTCGAGAATCAATTCTTTTTGTAGGAGCACCCCTCCCACGCGATAGGTCAGTTTGGGGATCGGTTCCGAATCGAAATCCTCCAAATACTTATGACCTCTGGGGGAATAATTTCCTGGGTATTTGGCAATGCCTAAGTTGAAGCTCGCCCCGTGCTGAATGACCGTTTCATGTAAGGTGGAGAGCAATACGTGGTTTTGCGAATCGATTTGCGGCTGCGGTACCACGAGTAGTCCATGGTATTTCCGGGTATTGCAACCAATGATGGTGGTACTGGTGTAGGCTCCAGATCGATTGGTCCGAATAATTTCCCGCTCTAGGGAATAATTTAAATTGATTAATTGGGACTTATCAAAATGAATATAGCTGCTCATCGGATAAAATTGAATGAAACTAAAAATAAGCTATTGCTGGGATAAGAAAAATTAAAGTTCAAAAAATAAAGGTTATGTCTCCATAACCTTTTGCAATTCTTGTGTTTCAGGAATGAACCGCTTCCTTCTGCAGTTCCTCACAGGTCTTGATAGACTCTTCAAACTTGCTGAGGTAGTTTTTAATCTGCAGGATATTTACTGGTTTCACAACCGGAAATTTCGGAGATGATTTAAACAGAGTAAACATAACTGTTGGTTTAGTTTTTCTTTTCTTGACAAATGCTATGCCAAAAGAAAACGAGTCTATAAAAAAACCCCTCATTAGAGGGGTTTTTGGGTGAAAGACCGGGCTCGAACCGGCGACCTCTGGATCCACAAACCAGCGCTCTAACCAACTGAGCTACAATCACCGTGTGGGGTTCCAATTCGCAGCTTGCCTTGAATTGGTTTGCAAAAGTAAGGACTGTCTTCCTTTGGAGCAAGACCAAGGCAAATTATTTGTATTAAAAATACAGTTCATTTGAATCTTGGATGCTTCTGATTGGGTTGGATTCTCAATTTTCATCCTTTCTCCAATTCATACAGCGGATTTTCCCCAATAGGATATGGGTACCAAAGGCATGCGCTACGCCTTTTCCTAAGGATTCCGCCTTTGATTGCCTATATTTGTGTTTATGAACCAGTCTAGGTTCCCATTTTCTCACTATTCCCTCGCTACCCAATGAGCAACGAACCGCTAGGATTTGATGCCTTCAAGCTAAACAAACAATTGCTCGATGCCGTAGCTGAGTCCGGTTATACCGTGCCAACTCCAATCCAGGCCCAGACCATTCCACTTGCGCTAGCAGGGCATGATGTGTTGGGGATTGCGCAGACGGGTACAGGTAAAACTGCTGCCTACCTCTTGCCTCTACTGATGAAAATCAAGTATGCGCAGGGCATGCATCCAAGAGGTGTGATTCTAGCCCCCACGCGGGAACTGGTCATGCAAATTGAAGAAGTAGCCCAGCACTTGGCAAAATACACGGGTCTTCGAATCGCCAGTCTCTATGGAGGATTGGGGCCCAAAACTCAAATTGAGCGCGTGGAAGCAGGAGTAGATCTATTGATCTCCACGCCTGGAAGGTTTATGGACCTGTATCGAAAAGGGGCCATTTACACCAAGGACCTAAAAACGATGGTCTTGGATGAAGCCGATAAAATGATGGACATGGGATTTATGCCTCAAATCCGAGCGATTCTAGAGGTGATTCCGTCCAAGCGCCAAAACCTGCTTTTCTCCGCCACCTTTTCAGGAAGGATAGACCATTTGGCAGCGGAATTTTTAGAGTTTCCAGAGCGTGTAGAAGTAGCGCCCTCCGCGACTACCGCGGAGACGATTGCCCAAGTCATCTACAATGTTCCCAATATTAAAACCAAGATCAACTTGCTGGCGCATTTGCTCGAGAATGAAGAAATCAATCGAGCGATGATTTTTACGCGCAGCCGAAAAAATGCGGAGTCGGTTTATTCCTTCTTGGACCGCAAGCATTTCGGAGAGATTCGAGTAATCCATGCGAATAAAGGCCAAAACACGCGGATCAATTCCATGGAAGACTTCAAAGCAGGCGATGTGCGACTCTTGGTGGCTACGGATGTTGCCTCCCGAGGATTGGATGTCACCTTAGTTTCCCATGTGATCAATTTTGACGTTCCGCTTATCTACGAAGATTACGTACACCGCATCGGTCGAACTGGCAGAGCTGAGAATGAAGGAAAGGCGATCACATTTATCAACCCTGCGGAGTCTTACCATTTTGAAAAAATCGAAGAACTTATTCGAATGAAGGTAGAGGTATTGCCCATTCCGGATGAGGTGGATGTGCCTGCTACGCCTTTTGAAGAAAAACAAGGCTATGAGCGGGAGTTAGACCGCCTTAAGCAACGAGACAATCCCGACTACAAAGGAGCTTTCCATGAAAAGCGGGAGCGGCCTAAAGAAAACATTGGCAAGGGCGCAAAAGTGAAGGCAAAAAAGAAGCAAAAGAAGCCAAACCGAAACCAGCTCAAAACCAAAAACCAAAAGAATAGAGGGAAACACGGGGAGGGGTAATTCTTGAACCGATGGGCTGCTTTCAATAAGAATGCGAGCAACACCGTTGTGGATCGATATAGGTAAAAAAAGAAGGGGCCAATTGGCCCCTTCGTTGTTATCTGTCTGTTCTGGTATTGCTTCCGTCTACTGGGGTGCGCTGCTCTCTATTGGCAAGGTCCCAAGCGGTATGAAAAATCAAATGCGCCCGCTTGCTCATCAACGGGAATTCAATTTTGTCTACCGTATCCGTTACCTGGTGGTAGTCGTCGTGTACCCCATTGAAGAAAAAGATCACTGGGATATTGAACTTGGCAAAATTGTAGTGGTCAGAGCGGTAGTAAAAACGATTGGGATCGTCTTCAGCGTCGTATCTGTAATCTAGGATAAGGTTGGTGTAGGTGATGTTGTTGTACTCATTGATTTTTTTCAAATGAGAGGAAAGCATCTCTGAGCCGATCACATACACATAGTCCTTGTTTGCTTCTTTCTGGTATTCGTAGTCAATTCTACCCACCATGTCAATGTTGATGTTGTTGACCGTGTTCGCAATTGGGAATACCGGGTGTTCGGAGTAGTACTCTGATCCCAACAATCCTTTTTCTTCACCAGTTACATTCAAAAACAAAATGCTTCTTCTTGGCTTCACGCCATCTTTTGCTGCCAATGCAAAGGCTTCAGCAATTTCCATCACAGAAACTGTTCCTGAGCCATCGTCATCTGCACCATTGAATGCATCTCCAGTAGCGCTTACACCCACGTGATCGTAGTGAGAAGAGATCACCAATACTTCTTCTTTTTTATCCGTTCCTTCCAAGAAGCCCATGACATTGACTGCATCTACAGGAGTTTTAGTCTTTACGATCTGGTAGCTTGCTTTTTGCGAAGCAATAGTTTCAGGATTGGTTTTGGCTGCTTCCTTCAAGGTCTCTACAGACGCACCAAACAATTGAGCCATCTTGTCTGAACTCACCATGAATACTGGGCGTTGCTTGATCTCCTGATCAAAGCCAATTCGGCCATTTCCAGCCATGGACTTGTAACGATTGGCGATGCGGTCAAAATTAGCTTGTCCTTCCATGGTCACAATCACGATGCCAGCAGCGCCAGCATCCATCACTTTGGCCACCAAGTCATTGCTTCGTACTCCCACAGCCCACAATCCTACGAGTTTGCCCTTTACGTCCACTTTGGCAAGGTTTTCATCGCTTACCAAGCCTAAGAACACTAGGTCTGTTTTCACTGCTTTCGCTAGATTTCCGTCGCCTGTAAATACAAAGTCTGTGTTTTCCACCAACTTGGTTTTTCCGATCTGGAGACTCACTTGTGTGAAGCGGGAACTTACCAAAGGGACATTCTGGAAGTAGCTACCCGCATTTGGAGCGATTAAGCCTAAGCCTTTGTAAAAATCAGCCAGGTAGTTGGCGGCAATTTTTCCTTCTGGAGAACCGGTATCACGGCCCTTCATCTCGTCAGATGCCAAATAGGTCAGGTGCTTGGTGAGATCCTCCACCGTGATGGTGTTGGCATACTTTACTTGAACAGGGTTTTGAGCCCATGCTGTCGTGAGGGTTGCAATCCCCAATACAGCACTCAATAGGTATTTATTTTTCATTTTTTTTCGATTAAGGCCCTAAGCTAGCTAATTTTTTTGCCCTCAAAAAAACCGCTTATCAATTCTGCTTGTTATGGTATAAAATTTTGAAGTTGTGCCTCGGCAATTCCTTCCGGAAAGCATACCTTTGTACTCGTAAAATCGGAAAGAATTCACACCCAAATACTTCATACGTTCTACCCCTTACTTATGCAGATCAATCTTAATACTGCTGTCAAATTTGAGAGCAGACACAATGGCCCGACAGAGGCGGAAATTGCAGCGATGTTGGAAAAAATCGGAGCCTCAAGCTTGACCGAACTCATCAACCAAACTGTACCTCAATCCATTCAGTTGGAGCGTCCACTTCAGCTTCCAGCAGCCCAGCTGGAGTCTGAGTTTTTGAAAAATTTCAAAAAGTTGGCTTCCAAGAACAAGGTATTCACTTCTTTTATCGGTTTGGGGTATTACGATACGCAGGTGCCAGGAGTGGTACTTCGTAACGTCTTGGAAAACCCGGGATGGTATACTGCCTACACTCCATACCAAGCTGAAATTGCCCAGGGTAGATTGGAAGCTTTGATCAACTTCCAGACGGTAGTGATTGAGTTGACAGGAATGGAGCTCGCCAATGCATCCTTGCTTGACGAAGGCACTGCTGCAGCGGAAGCCATGACCATGCTTCATGCTGTGAAGCCTCGGGAGAAGAAAAATGCGAACACCTACTTTGTAGATGAAAAGGTATTCCCTCAGACCAAGGCCTTGTTAATTACCCGTGCTGAGCCTATCGGCATCAACTTGGTGTTTGGACCTTTGTCTTCCTTGGATTTAACAGATCCAGAATTGTATGGAGCGATGTTCCAGTATCCAAACATGGACGGTGAAGTTTTGGACTATACCGCTTTGGTGGCAGCTGCTAAAGAAAATAAGGTATTGACCGCTTTTGCTTCTGACCTTTTGGCATTGACACTTTTGACACCTCCAGGTGAAATGGGAGCTGACGTGGTGGTAGGTTCTGCCCAGCGTTTTGGCGTACCAATGGGTTACGGTGGACCACATTCTGCATTTTTTGCAACCAAAGAAGAATTTAAGCGCCAGATTCCTGGCCGTATCATTGGGGTTTCCATTGATCGAGCTGGAAACAAAGCCTATCGCATGGCGCTACAAACTCGTGAGCAGCACATCAAACGTGAAAAGGCAACTTCCAACATCTGTACTGCACAGGTATTGCTTGCCGTGATGTCAAGTTTTTATGCGGTGTATCACGGACCTACAGGTCTAAAAAACATAGCACTCCGTACCCATGGACTAGCCAAATTGACGGCGAAAGGATTGGAGAAGTTGGGCTTAACCTTAGGCACTAACTCCTATTTTGACACTTTGATGGTGCAGGTAGATGCTGCTACACAAACCAAGGTGAAGGCACTTGCCACGGAGGCACAAATCAACTTTAGGTACCAAGAAGGTGCAATTTTCATTGCATTTGATGAGGCCAAAACCATCGCAGATGCCCAACAAGTACTCGCAATTTTTGCAGGTGCCAAGGGTCTAAGCTCTCCTTTCAGTGCAGAAATGGAGGATTCCCTTCAATTGGAATGGCCGGCTACGCTAGTGCGAACCTCTGCTTACCTTACCCATCCGGTATTCAATAATTACCATAGCGAGCATGAAATGCTCCGCTACATCAAGAAGCTAGAGTCTAAAGACCTTTCCTTGGTGCATTCCATGATTTCCTTGGGTTCTTGCACCATGAAGTTGAACGCAACTGCAGAAATGATCCCGGTGACCTGGCCTGAATTTGGCCAAATCCACCCTTTTGCGCCAATCGACCAGACGGAAGGCTATCAAGAGCTGTTTACCAACCTACGAACTTGGTTGACCGAGATCACTGGATTTGCAGATACCTCACTTCAGCCCAACTCTGGAGCACAAGGCGAGTATGCAGGATTGATGGTGATTCGTGCCTATCACCTCAATAGAGGCGAGGGACACCGAAATGTAGCCTTGATTCCTACTTCTGCGCACGGTACCAATCCAGCATCTGCTGTGATGGCGGGTATGAAAGTGGTATTGGTCAATTGCGATGACAAGGGAAACATTGATGTAGAAGATCTAAAAGCTAGAGCTGAAGAGCATGCAGGCGAACTTTCCTGCTTGATGGTGACCTATCCTTCAACCCACGGCGTATTTGAGGAGGCAATTCAAGAAATATGCGCGACTATCCATTCCTATGGTGGTCAAGTGTATATGGATGGCGCCAACATGAATGCTCAGGTCGGAATCACTTCTCCTGGTCGAATTGGGGCAGATGTTTGCCACCTCAACCTACACAAGACCTTCTGCATCCCTCACGGTGGTGGAGGTCCAGGCATGGGTCCAATTTGCGTAGCTGCGCACTTGGCTCCCTTCCTTCCAAGCAATCCTTTGGTAAAAACTGGAGGTGAGCATGCCGTATCTTCGATCTCATCTGCTCCTTACGGAAGTGCGAGTATTCTTCCAATTTCCTATGCCTACATCTCCATGATGGGAGGCGATGGACTTACACGCGCTACGCAAATGGCGATCTTGAATGCCAACTACATCAAGGAGCGATTGAGTGGAAATTACCCATTGCTTTACACAGGTTCACAAGGGCGAGCAGCGCACGAAATGATCGTGGATTGCCGTTCCTTCAAAGAAGTAGGAGTGGAGGTAGAAGATATCGCCAAGCGCTTGATGGATTATGGTTTCCACGCACCTACAGTATCCTTCCCAGTGGCAGGTACCTTGATGATTGAGCCTACTGAATCAGAAACCAAAGCAGAGTTGGACAAATTCTGTGATGCGATGCTTGCCATTCGTGAAGAAATCAGAGAAATCGAAGACGGAAGAGCGGACAGAGTAGAAAACGTACTCAAAAACGCACCGCATACCGCTACCATGGTCTTGACTGGAACTTGGGAGATGCCTTATTCAAGAGAGAAGGCTGTATTCCCAGCTCCTTTTGTAAAAGAAAACAAGTTCTGGCCTACCGTACGAAGAATTGATTCGGCGTATGGAGATCGTAACTTGATCTGTAGCTGTATCCCTGTAGAAGAATATGCAAGCTAATTGCAGTGCTAATTAAAACAGAAAAGGCCCCGCGTGAGCGGGGCCTTTTCTGTTTCTATCATACATGCACGTGTCGTTCGGCATGGTAGGAGGATCGGACAAGGGGTCCTGATTCCACATATTTGAGTCCTCTTCGTAGACCTTCTTCCTTGTACAAGGCAAAGGTGTCGGGATGGATAAATTCAGCAACTTCGATGTGCATTTTTGTGGGCTGTAGGTATTGGCCAAGCGTCAGAATATCACAGCCATTTGCAGCCAAATCATCCATCGCTTGATACACTTCTTCTTTGGATTCTCCAAGGCCCAGCATGATTCCGGTTTTGGTTCGTTTACCAGCTTCTTTGGTCAGCTTAATTTGTTCCAAGGAGCGCTCGTATTTTGCCTGTGGGCGCACCATGCGGTACAGCCTACCCACTGTCTCCATGTTGTGAGAGACCACCTCTTGTCCTCCTTCAATCATGCGATACAGCGCATCCCAGTTGCTTTTCACATCTGGAATGAGCGTTTCGATGGTCGTGGATGGAGAGAGTTCTTTTGTCAGGACGACTGTTTGATACCAAATTTCTGCTCCTCGATCCTTGAGTTCGTCTCGATTTACTGAGGTGATGACTGCATGTTTTACGCCCATCAACTGAATCGCTTCCGCTACCCGTCTTGGTTCGTCGGTATCGTACTCGTTTGGTCTTCCTGTAGCTACTGCACAAAAAGAGCAAGATCGAGTGCAAACATTTCCCAAGATCATGAAAGTTGCGGTGCCAGCACCCCAGCATTCACCCATGTTTGGACAATTTCCACTTTCGCAGATGGTATGTAATTTATGTTGATCCACCAGTTTCCGCACCTTAGCGTATTCGGTCCCAACGGGCAGTTTTACCCGAAGCCAATCGGGTTTTTTGCGCTTGGTAGCTTCTTCTGAGATAACAGGTAATTCAATCATGGGATTACAATTTGATGCAAAGGTAATTTAGGACCGACAAAAACTCTCTTTTTTGAATTACTTTCTAAAGCCAAAGAATAAGGTAAAGTAGGCGGACTGGAAAAATTGTTTGTTCTCAGCTGTCTGAATAAGCGGAATTTTTTTCTGAAATCCTTCCAGCTGGTAGCCTACTTCTAGCCCGGTGGCATTGCTTTTAAAAACCCCAAATTCAAAGTGTAGGGCTGCTTTTGCCATTCCGCCAATTGCTAGTTTGGACTGTCCCAACCCTTCCAAAAGCTGGCCTGTCCCTAGAATATTGAACCTGCTTTGGTGGATGGCGGGATTATAGGGTTCTACTACTGTTTCTACTCGATTTAAGGCATACTCAATGTAGTAGGGTGCAATAAGACCAATTGAAGGACCGACGGCTGCTAGTGCCGACACTTGTACGCCTTGATTGGGGGCTTTCTTGAATAAAATAAGTTCCCTTCCGTAATGTGGACGTATCGCGTAGAGGTAATTTGATTTCCCAAAGATGTAATTGTTTCCTGTCACGGTGGTATACCGCACTTCCTTGGGGTGTTTTACATTGGCGAGTTCAAGCCCAAAGAAGGCAAACTGGGAATCGTCTAGTCGTGTTCCGACTTTAATTGCCACTCCACCAATCATCCCACCGTTGGTGTTCTTATTGATTCCCAATAAGTATTCCCGATCGTATTCGTAATTGCCCGTGTCTTCGCGCTGAGCCAAAACGGGTAGCGTTGAAAGCACGAAAATGGAAAGGAATAGGAAATTCAGCTTACTCATTCGCATTGGTCGAAAATAAGGCCCTATTTTTGATTAGATATCTTTATAACTGAATTTTAAAAGTAAGAGTTTATGCCCACTATAAAAAGTTCGTACTTAGGGAACTTAAGAACCCAAGCGACCCATGTCCTTTCAGGAAATGCGCTGTTGACCGATGCACCTTTAGATAACAATGGAAAAGGGGAAGCTTTTTCCCCCACCGACTTGGTTTGTGCAGCCTTGGGAAGTTGTATGGTGACCATTATGGGGATAGTCGCAGAGCGGGAAGGGGTGTCCTTGGAAGGATTATCTTGGGAAATCACAAAAATCATGCAAAGCGATCCAAGAAAAATTAAAGAGATCCAAGTGGAGTTTCATTGGTCGGGAGCCGCATTTACTCCTGCCATGAGCCAAAAATTAAAAAATGCAGCCCGTACCTGCCCGGTAGCCTTGAGTTTGGATCCTGCGCTTACCCAAACGATCAGTTTTGATTTTTAAAACGCAATAAGAGTCCCCTTTCCTCGAAAGAAATAAACCCAAAGAAGTATGTCATTTCTATTTGAAAGTTTTAGTGGATGGAAGAAATATGCTGAAGAGCAGTCTTTGTCCTTAATTGATGTGGTACTCGAGTACGAGGTTTCTCAAAAAGGTGCTACCAAAGAGCAGATTTGGCAAGGCCTCCAAAAAGCCTATCAGGTGATGAAAGATGCCGTAAAGACTGGCTTGGAAGAGGAGATGAATTCTCGATCAGGCATGATTCGTAGCGGCGCTAAGAAAGTGTATAACCATCCGCTGACGGTCCTTTCACCCGAATTTCAGCGTTTGATCTCCAGAGCCTTGGCCGCCAAGGAGGTCAACTCTTGCATGGGTCGTGTAGTGGCTGCGCCCACTGCTGGGGCTTCGGGAATACTTCCGGGTACCCTGGTGACATTGCAAGAAATTCACGGCCTCTCAGATGCCAAGATTTGTGAAGGACTGTTGATTGGTGCGGGGATTGCCTTGATTATCGAGCAAAAGGCAAGTTTGGCCGGTGCAGTGGGTGGATGCCAAGCAGAAACGGGTTCAGCAGCCGCCATGGCCGCAGGAGCGATTGTTTATTGTTTGGAAGGGACGACAGACCAACTTTTTAATGCAGTAGCCATCACCATTCAGTGCATGCTGGGGCTTGTCTGTGACCCTGTGGCAGGATTGGTGGAAGTTCCCTGTGTGGTACGCAATGCTAGTGCTGTAGCGATAGCCTTTAGTTCGGCACAAATAGCCTTAGCCAATGTAAGCGCTGTAATTCCCGTGGATGAATGCATTGAAGCAATGGGAGAGATTGGGGCGTCCATGGAAAGCAGATACAAGGAAACGGCTATGGGAGGCTTGGCTGCGACCTTGACCGGTCAAGATATAGCGAAGCGGGTATTGATCCAAGACATTGAGATACTTCCCGATTCAGAATTACCGGAGTAAGGCACTTATAGGAGGAAATAGCAGAAGCCATTCGATGGTGAAACTAAAGATGGCCCCCCAGATGAGACCACTGATTAGCATGTAAAGCAAAATTTTCTTTTTATCTGACCCGAAGGAAACTAGGATCAACGTACCTCCAATGGGAGTGAGGAGTATAGGTGTAAGTGCTGCAATTCCTACTTCACCGTAAGACCCCCAGATCCGTACTATACGCCGATTTTTTTTAGTGAATACCTTCTTTGGGGTACTGCTTCGTGCATGTAGGGCTTTTTTTACCCGTGCACCAAGAAAAGTAAAAAAGGTAACACTGGTCATCATCCCCAAAACGCTAACGCCAATAATCTCCCAGGGATTATATCCAGCTGCTGCGCCTAGTACGGGTCCAGCAAAAAACTTGACTAAACAAAGTAAGTAGATTCCAATAAAGGTAAAGAAAGCTTCGCTCATCTTGGGGTTTAGGCTGGGTGCTGTGTTTTTGTAGTTTTTATGGTGCGAAGCTAGGCATTAATCCGAATGTCGGGAAATTTCAATTTTTTGCCTTTGGCAAGAGCTATTTCTGGGAGCTATCGGTTGCTGATTCGAGTGGGGATTGCTTTTAATAATGAATGGTTTGGTTACAGTTTTTCACCAAAGGCTAAATCTCCGGCATCTCCAAGACCGGGAACGATGTAAGATTTTGAATTGAGCTTTTCATCTAAGGTGCCGAGCCATAAACTGTATGAAACATTCAGGTGGCTGGACAGGTACTCCACGCCTTCGGGTGCGGCAAATGCTGCGACGATATGGATGGCTTTGGGAGTCCCATGTTCCAAAAGGGTTTTAAGTGCAGTTACGCAGGATGTGCCAGTCGCAAGCATGGGGTCTACAAGGATAAGGACTTTATTATCCAGTTGGGGACTTGCATGATAGCCAAGGTTCACGCCTATTTCCCCTCCATCCTCTTGCCGAAAAGCACCGATAAAACCACTTTCGGCTTGGTCAAAACTATTCAGGAATCCTTGGTAAAAGGGTAATGCAGCTCTCAAGACAGCTACTAGGACTACCTGGTCAACAGGTAACTCCATTTGTGCGCTTTGCAAGGGAGTTTGTACCTCTTTAGTTTGGAAGGTTAAGGTTTTGGAAACTTCGTAAGCAAGAAGCTCGCCTAGGCGTTCCAAGTTTTTCCGAAAACGCATTCGGTCTTGCTGCGTATGAATATCTCGGAGTTCGGCTAAAAATTGATTAGCAATGGAAGGCTGATCTGAAAGAATAAACATGATTAAATCTACCGAAAAAGATTGAATAAAAATGAGCTATGCCTATACCCATTTTAAAATGCACCATCCATTTCTGAATAGTTGAAACAAAAAAAAGGCTGGATAAAAATCCAGCCTTCTTATATCTGTTTGAAGTTTTAATTACTTCACTTCGAAGCTTGCTCTTCTTGATAGCTGTCTTGCATCAGCAGAAGATTTGTCAACTGAAGTATCTTCACCGTATCCT
>JBEDEY010000199.1:0-7944 GCA_041175425.1 Bacteroidota bacterium
TTGATGTAGCGCAGAACATCGCCTTTTACCGCGATGATATCAGCATATTTTCCTTCAGTGATGGTTCCGTAATCTTTATCGACTTTCATCGCTACCGCAGGCCAATAGGTGGCCGCCTTGATGGTAAGCAAAGGGTCCATTCCAAAATGATTCACCCATACATCTAGTTCATTCCAGGTACTTTGGCTGTGAAATTTCATCGGGATACCACTATCTGTACCGATAAGCATCACGACCCCACTTTCTTTGAGCTGGGCAAACTTACGGTCTAAGGTAGGCTTACGCACTGGGGTCAGCTGGAAGTAGGACATTCTACCCGGGAATCGGAGCGAAGCGCGAATGTCGCTTACGATAGAGTCAGGCAAACCCAAATGCCAGGAGGGGTCATCTAATTTTTCTGGGTTGTCCCGAACGAATTCGTAATTGAATAGTCCTTCTACTGTTGGCGTCCAGAAAAGTGGCCCCAAGTTCATTTTGGCAGCACGCTCTTTCATCATCTTCATGATATCTTCTGGATATTCAGGGGCACTGCTCAAACCGGTATGTTCAAAATTATCCACCCCAATTTGGAGTCCGATTCGAATCTCGTCAGGACGGTGGGAGTGGCCCACCACCATTTTTCCATATTTGTGTGCTTCGTCTACCACAGCTTTTGCTTCTTCCAAGGTCATTTGATCTTGGTCGATGAGTTTGATCACATCTACACCCGCGTCGATGAGTTTCTTTACTTTGGCACGGGCATCTGCTGCTCCATTTACTCCCCAACGGAAGGCTTCAGTATTTGGATAGGGTGCTTTTTGGATAAATGGACCAGATACATAGATTGTTGGACCTGGGATTTCTCCATTTTGGATGCGTTTTTTGACATTGATGCTGGCCTCTAGTGGGGCACCCAAATCTCGAGCACTCGTCACACCTGCCATCAGCAATTGATGGGCTGAGGAAGGCATAATCACCGACTCAAACACATCGATGTAGGTACTGTCCCAATGCGTGTAGTCACTGTGGCCATTGAGCATCAAGTGCACGTGCATGTCCCAAAGTCCAGGAAGGACGCTCATTCCTTCGGTAGAAATGACTTCTGCTCCCGCAGGAATAGCCAAGCTGCCTACCTGTCCAATGGCCTTGATCCGTTCCCCTTCTACGATAATGACTGAATTTCGGATGGGTGTTCCTCCAAAGCCATCAATCAAGGTGCCCCCGACGAGGGCTTTGAGCTGCTGAGCAAAAGAGGCGGAGCTGAGTAGAAGTAGGAAGGCGAAAAGGAATGTTTTTTTGAACATGGCTTGGATGAGAGAAAGTAAATGCCCGAATAAGGTACGGATTTCGCACATTAAATTTTAACTTTCGATAGCTATTCATCACTATATGCCCAAAGGAAAGTTATTTATGATCCCTACTGTGCTGGCCGATAACACCGCACATTGGGTAATTTCTCCTCAAGTTCAAGAAGTCATTTCGCATACCAAGATCTTTTTGGTCGAAAATCCACGCTCTGCGCGACGTTACATTTCCAGTTTGAAGTTGGGAATCAACATCGAAGAACTACACATGGAAGTTCTAGACAAAGACACCCCATCAGAGCAGGTGTCTCGCTTGATGATGCCGCTTTTGAACGGGGCCGATATTGGGGTGATTTCCGAAGCGGGCTGTCCAGGGATTGCCGATCCTGGCGCGCTAGCCGTGGCCTATGCCCACCAAAAAGGCATTCAAGTGGTGCCCATCTCTGGTCCTAGCTCCATGTTTCTGGCCCTGATGGGCTCTGGATTTTCGGGCCAATCCTTTGCTTTTCATGGATACCTTCCCATCGACAGAAAGGAAAGAGCTGCTGCCTTGAAGAAGTTGGAGCAGGAGTCTGTTCGAGAAAAGCGGGCACAGCTTTTTATGGAAACCCCTTTTCGCAACAATCAATTGCTGGCCGATGCACTTGCCTCGCTTTCCCCTCAAACCAAGCTCTGTATCGCCAAAAATCTCACCGCTGCGGATGAGCTGATCCAAACCAAAACCATCGCAGACTGGAAAAACCATCCCTTAGACCTGCACAAAGTACCCACCGTATTTATCCTCCAAGCCTTCTAGCATGTTTACCATCGACGCACACCTGGACCTGAGCATGAATGCCCTTGAGTGGAACCGGGACCTCACCCGCTCACTCGAAGAGATCAATGCCCGAGAGCAGGGGCTGACAGATAAGCCAGATCGAGGCAACGGGACCGTGTCCCTTCCTGAACTTCGCAAGGGAAATGTAGGATTGGTAGTTGCTACTCAAATTGCCCGTTATGTGGCCCCAGACAATCCCTTGCCGGGTTGGCACTCACCCCAACAAGCCTGGGCGCATACCCAAGGGCAATTGGCTTGGTACCAAGCCATGGAGGAGCAGGGGGAGCTGAAGCAAATTCGAAATTGGCAGGAGCTGGAGGCGCATTTGGCCTATTGGAATCAAGGGGAAGACAAGAGTCAAAAAGCCATCGGATATATCCTCTCCTTGGAAGGAGCGGACTCCTTAGTGACCCTCGATTACTTGGAAAAATCCTACGGTTATGGCCTCCGTGCCCTCGGACCAGGACATTATGGCCCAGGACGCTATGCTTATGGTACCGATGCCTCCGCGCCACTTTCTCAACAAGGGAAGGACTTGCTTCGCAAAATGGATGATCTGGGGATGATACTGGATACCACCCACCTCTGCGATCTGGCTTTTTGGGATGCCTTGGAATTGTTTCAAGGTCCAGTTTGGGCCAGCCACAACAATTGCCGTGCGCTTGTAGACCACAACCGACAGTTTTCAGATGACATGATCAAGGCCTTGATCGCTCGTGGGGCCGTCATCGGTGGCGTATTTGATGCCTGGATGCTCAGCCCTGGTTGGATTCGTGGCAAGAGTACCCCCAAGGAGCGAAACGTAACCCTAGCTACAGTCCTGGACCATCTGGACCATATCTGTCAGCTTGCAGGTAATGCCGACCACATTGGAATTGGTTCTGATCTGGATGGTGCTTTTGGAAAAGAACAGTGTCCCGCTGATCTGGATTCGATCGCTGACCTACAAAAAATACCCACCCTCCTCCAGCAGCGAGGCTATTCCCCTCAGGACATTGAAAAGGTAATGCATGGCAATTGGCTTCGGTTTTTGAAGAAGGCCTGGAGCTAGATTTTTCCCGAATGGGGTCCTTGGAGGTAAATGCTGACCCTAATTTTTAGATTTTTTTTAGTTTCAAGGATAGTAAAGCAACCGATTTCCGAAGGCTTTTCTGAAAATAGCGGGTGCTTTGGTACTTTTTCCTATTTTTTAGAATGTGAAACTTCGTATTTTTTGAAAGATTATTGTTCTGAATAGTCCCCAACCCAAAATCACCGATGCGTAAGCCTTCCTTGTCTTTTACCCAAATCATCAACATGAATGTTGGTTTTTTTGGGATCCAATATAGTTTTGGACTTCAGCAAAGCGCTGTCAATCCCATCTACGACATGCTGGGTGCAGCGCCTGACGAGATCCCTCTGCTCAACCTGGCGGGACCGATGACTGGTCTCTTGATCCAGCCCATCATCGGCGCACTCAGTGATAGCACTTGGAGTGACCGATATGGTCGGCGCAAACCCTATTTCTTTATCGGTGCCTTGCTCTGCAGCATCTGCTTGTTTTTCTATCCCTTCAGCAGCACCCTTTGGATGGCAGCAGGCTTGCTTTGGGTGCTAGATGCAGCCAACAACACCGCAATGGAGCCTTATCGGGCCTTAATTGCGGATTCCTTACCCGAGGAACAATATGGAAAGGGCTTTTTGACCCAAAGCTTCTTCACCGGCTTAGGCATCACCTTGGCCAACCTGTCCCTCTACTTTTTTCAGATCTATTTCAAAGGCAGCTGGGGCGCACTACCCGTTTGGGTCTATGCCTCCTTCTTTTTGGGTACAGTCTGCTCCATCACTTCCGTGCTTTGGAGCATGTCTAAAACCCCCGAATACCCGCCCTCTGAAGCTGAACTTGCTGCCTTGAAGGCACGAAACCAGGGGATGCCCCATCCTGCTATCCAGTTTTTCCTGTCTATTCTGACCACTCTTGTGGCCTATTTAGCCTTTTTGCTGCTGCTTCCCTTTGCACTGTTTGACCGAGGACTCATCCGCAAAGTGCTTTCTTGGGTAGATAGCAAGCCTGCTTTGCGTGTACTTTTTGCACAAAATCTAGAGATCCTAGAGGCTATTTTAGTGATGCCTTCGGTAATGTGGAAACTCGCCTTGGTCTACCTGTTTCAGTGGTATGCCCTCTTTTGTTACTGGCAAAATTCTGCCAAAAGCATCGCGCTTTCTGTATGGAAAGTGACCCCCTCCAGCGATCCTGCTGCCTATCAAGAAGCAGTGGGTTGGGCCGGTTTGGTGAATGGCTGGTACAACATTGTTACTTTCCTCTCAGCATTCTTTTTGGTGGGCCTTGCCCAAAAATTTGGAGCCAAAAAAGTGCATTTCTTTTGCCTCCTGCTAGCCGGAATAGGCTTGTTGATTTTCCCGATGCTTGAAAATAAGTATGCCTTATTTATCCCCATGGCGGGATTTGGGATCGCTTGGGCCAGCATGATGGGGATTCCTTACTTGCTGGTCGTCAATGAAATCCCCAAAGAACGCTACGGCGTGTACATGGGTATTATCAACATGATGATCGTCATCCCCATGATCTTCCAAACCCTGACCTTTGGTTACATATCAAAGAATTTCTTAAACAACGATGCTGGGCAAGCCATCCTTTTTGGAGGAGTCCTGCTCTTGATTGCCGCAGTAGCGACCCTTCGGATCAAAGAGACTAAGTCTACCGCTGCCTCCACTACTCAGCCAGCTTCTGGCCATTAACAAATTTCATCACACCCACTTTGCGTACCCTCATGTCGGTAGAAGTTTCACTTACTGAAAAAAAAATTACAGCCCTTTTCCAGGCCCATTCTCTAGCTACCCATGGTGCAGACCAGGAGTTTGTGGCACGGTTTCATACTAGCTTACCCAAAATTCAGGCCTTATTTCAAAAGCTCTACGGAGCGCACGAAGGAGCCGAAGATCAGCTGATCGAACTCTTACGGAGCCTGATTCTGGGTTACCAAGCCCGCGAGGAGCAACTCAAAGCTCGCGATCAAAAGAAGGCAGCAGAAGGTCATTGGTTTCTCAGTCAATCGCTTGCTGGGATGAGTTTGTATGTGGATCGATTTGCTGGAACCCTCAAAACCATGCCTTCCAAGCTTCCTCACCTGCAGGATTTGGGAGTCAACTTTCTCCATTTGATGCCACTGTTTGAAAGTCCACAGGGAGAGAGTGATGGGGGCTATGCCGTTTCCAATTTTAGGAAGGTGGATCCCCGTTTTGGCAGTTTGGAAGACCTCATCGCTTTGCGCAAAACCATGCATGAGCAAGGGATGTACCTGATGCTGGATATTGTACTCAACCATACCTCTCACCAGCATGAATGGGCAATGAAAGCCAAAGCTGGGGATCAAGAATACCAGAATTACTACTATACCTACGAAAACCGCTGGATCCCCAACGAGTTTGAACAGGCCATGCCGGAGATATTTCCAGAAAGTGCCCCGGGCAACTTTACCTGGAATGAGGAAATGAAGCGCTGGGTGATGACCGTATTTCACAACTACCAGTGGGACCTGAATTTCGGCAATCCCAAGGTGTTGCAGGCGATGGTCGAGACCATGCTATTTTATGGGAACCTCGGGGTAGACCTCCTTCGCATCGATGCGCCGGCCTTTATTTGGAAGCAAACGGGCACTTCTTGTCAAAATCTTCCCCAGGCACATACCTTACTCCGCTTGATCAAGCAGTGCGTGCAGGTAGCAACGCCTGGGATGGCCCTGCTTGGCGAGGCGATCGTAGCGCCCAAAGACATTATGAATTACTTTGGTACGGGAGACTACGTAGCTCAAGAATGTGATTTTGCCTACAACGCCACCCAAATGGCTTTGCAATGGGACATGTTGGCTTCTGGAGAAACGAGTGTGATGCTTCAAGCCCAAGCAGATATTCTCCGCAAGCCTTACGGTACCTCTTGGATAACCTACAGCCGTTGCCACGATGACATCGGTCTTGGCTATGAAGATGCCAGCATCGCTCAAGCAGGAAAGGATCCCTACTTGCACCGCAGATTTTTGAAGGAGTATTATTCCTTTTCTGGGGAACAGTGGATGAGCCCTGCTCGAGGTGCGCTGTTCTCCTCCAATCCCAAGACGGGCGATGCGCGAATCAGTGGCACACTTGCCTCACTCTGTGGTTTGGAAAAGGCCTTGTATGAAGGCAATGGCCCAGCAATTGAGCAAAGCATTCAAAAAATCCTGCTCATGCAGGCCCATTCGATATTTTTGGGTGGACTACCCATGCTATTTTATGGAGATGAAGTTGGCTACACCAACGATTACAGGTACCAGCAGGATCCAGGGAAAAGCTATGACAACCGCTGGATGCACCGTCCTTTGTTGGACTGGGAAAAGGTCAATCGTCGAAAAACAGAAGGAACTTTGGAATACCAGTTGTTTGAAGGAACCAAGAAGCTCTTAGCCATCCGAAAATCTCAGGAACTGTTTGCTGACCTAAGCAATGTCTTCTGGATGACTCCACACAACATTCATGTAGCGGGATTGATCCGCAGAAAAGGGGAAGATAGGTGCTATTGCTTGTTCAACTTCAGTGATCGCCCAGCGGGACTTACCTGGTATGCCTTCCGGGAACAGGGAGAGCAGGCCACTTCCCTTTATGATCACTGGACTCAGACCAGCTATACGCCAGGGCCTGACCACGAACATTTGGTGTTGGAGCCCTATGGGTTTCGCATTTTGGAACCTCGATAGGCTGCAAGGCTGAGCAGCTGATTTAGGATTTAGTGGAAGATCCGCGTACGAGCAGTTTGGTTTTCAACTGCACAGTTTCGGTGTTGTTGAAATCTGTGTTTTGGAGTTGTTCAATCAACATTTCCACCGCTTTAGCGCCCATCTCTTCACCAAACTGGTCTACCGAACTGAGCGTTGGGCTGGTGAATTCAGAGAGCATCCAATTGCTAAATCCAACAAGGCCGACTTGGTTCGGGATGGAATAATTGGCCGACTTGAGGTAGTTCATCGCACCCAAGGCCACCAAATCGGTGATGCAAAAAAGGGCATCGGGTGGATTTTGACTTTCCATCAGGGATTTGGTAAAGGAAAATCCCTCCTCTTCCGTGATGTCAAAGCAAGACTTTACCCATTCTTCTTGAAGGACTAACCCATGATCTTCGAGTGCTTTTTTATAACCTAGGAAGCGTTGCTCCGCGTTTTTTACTTCCATCCTTCCGCTGAGGTGAGCAATTTTTCGATAGCCCTCACGAATCAGATGGGCAGTAGCCTGGTAAGCACCTTCAAAGTCATCGACCACCAACTTAGGACTGGGAAGGGATTCCGTGATCTTATCAAATTGAACCACTGCCTTGCCTTCGTCCAAAAAGGCCTGTAGGTGCTCGGCTTCCTTTGTTTCGTTTGAAACGGAGATGATGAGTCCATCTACCCCCATGCCTAAAAGGTATTGGCTAGCCAGGACCTCTTCTTTGAGGTGGTCATAGGATTGGGCAAGTAGGACGCTGTAGCCTCTCTTTTTGGCGGCTTCCAAGGCTCCGCTGATGGTAGTGGAGAAAAAGTGATGAACGATTTGCGGCACAATCATCCCCAAGATGGAAGTTCGGTTTTTCCGAAAATTGACCGCCATCGTGTTGGGCACATATTGGTGCTTGGCCGCATATTCTTTAACGAGCTGTATCGTTTCTTCCGAAAGGGATGGATAGCCATTGAGCGCTCTGGAAACAGTCGAAGGGGAAAGTTTGAGTTCCTTTGCGATGTCTTTTAGCGTAATTTTTCGCTTTTCATTCATGAGCAGAAGACAGTTAAGACAGTGAAAAAGTTTGAAAAAGCATACTTTTTAAACTACTTATTTCTA
>JBEDEY010000200.1:0-32621 GCA_041175425.1 Bacteroidota bacterium
GCTAGGAGCACCGCCGCCTTGGTTGATTTTACCAAAAGCAGCCTCGTACTTTTCAATATTTTCTTTCAAGGCCACAAGCAACCGCTTCGCATGATCGGGCGTCACAATAATCCGTGATTTAACCTTTGCTTTGGGTACACCTGGCATTAATCGAATAAAATCAATCACAAATTCCGAATTGGAATGTGCAATCATTGCCAAATTGGAATAAATGCCTTCTGCAATCTCCTCTGGGAGCTCCACATTAATTTGCTGATCTGGGAATTGGTTGTCTTCCATGATTTTTAAGATTAAAAAAAGGCCTGTAGAATAAGTACAGGCCTTTTATAGAATAACTGATCTAATTTAGAGAATCGCTTCGCTAGTTGCTTTCGCAGACTTCTTCTCCATATTTTCTTGAAGCGTGTCGTATTCTGACTTGGATCCTACAATCATGCCCAAGATGCTTCGCTGTCCGGTACCGGCAGGAATCAAGTGACCTACGATTACGTTTTCTTTCAAGCCTTTCAACTCGTCACGCTTGCCTCGGATAGCTGCCTCAGAAAGTACCTTCGTAGTTTCTTGGAAGGAAGCTGCAGAGATAAAGCTTTCAGTACCCAAAGAAGCCGCAGTAATACCCTGCAAGGTTGGCGCAGAAACAGCCGTTTCAGCATCCATTACCTGTACTAACTTCAAGTCCTTACGCTTCAAGCTTGAGTTTTCGTCACGAAGTCTTCGTGCAGAAATGATCATTCCTGGCTTCAATGTAGCAGAATCACCTGCATCCAAAACAATTTTCTTGTCCAAAATGCTGTCGTTCTCCTCACGGAAGGCCCACTTATCTACCACTTGATTTTGCAAGAAGCTTGTATTACCTGCGTCAAGGATCTCAACTTTCTGCATCATCTGTGATACAATCACTTCGATGTGCTTGTCGTTGATTTTTACACCCTGAAGACGGTATACTTCTTGAATTTCATTCACAAGATATTCCTGCACTGCAGTTGGACCTTTGATCGATAGAATGTCACTAGGTGTGATGGCTCCATCAGAAAGCGGCTCACCCGCACGGATGAAGTCGTTCTCCTGAACCAAAATGTGCTTAGACAAGGATACCATGTACTTCTTGATCACCCCATCCTTAGATTCGATGATGATCTCTCTGTTACCACGCTTCACACCACCGTAAGTCACAACACCATCAATCTCAGATACTACAGCCGGATTGGATGGGTTTCTAGCTTCGAACAATTCCGTTACTCGAGGAAGACCTCCAGTAATGTCTCGGGTTTTTCCTACTGAACGTGGAATTTTTACCAAGATTTGTCCAGCCTTTACTTTCTCACCTGACTCTACCGCTAAGTGGGCACCTACAGGGATATTGTACGACTTGGAGTCTCCTTTGTAATTCACAATGATAGCAGGGTTCTTCGCTCTATCTTTGGTTTCAATGATTACTTTCTCACGGAAGCCAGTCTGATCATCGGCAACTTCCTTATAGGTAATGCCTTCTACCACAGCGTCGAATTCAACAGTACCGTCAAACTCGGAGAGAATGACTGCATTGTATGGATCCCAAGTACACAAAGATTCTCCTTTGGTGATTTTTTGACCGTTTTTCACGTTCAAAATAGCTCCATAAGGCACGTGGTTGGATACCAAGGTTTTTCCAGACTTCGCTTCGTTGATCTTGATTTCTCCAGAACGACCCATAACCATGGTTACGGATTGTCCTTCTCTATTTGTAGTTTCCAAATACCTCAATTCCTCTTCAAATTCAACTACCCCATCAAATTTTGCATTGATGCTGGCATCAACTGCCATGTTGGAAGCGGTACCACCTACGTGGAATGTTCGAAGAGTCAACTGCGTACCTGGTTCACCGATGGATTGTGCAGCAATGACACCTACAGCTTCACCTGCTTGTACCATTCTTCCGGTAGCTAGGTTTCTGCCGTAGCATTTTGCACATACTCCACGACGGGTTTCGCAAGTCAATACAGAACGTATTTCTACTTCTTCGATAGAAGACTCGTCCACTTGCTTAGCTACCTCGTCAGAGATCTCTATGCCAGCGGTAACGATCAATTTATCTGTAACCAAGTCGTATACATCGTGTACAGATACTCTGCCTACAATACGCTCAGAAAGTGGCTCTACGATTTCGTCGTTGTCTTTCAATGGCTGTACAACCAGACCTCTCAACGTACCGCAATCTTCCTCGGTGATGATCATATCTTGTGCCACATCCACGAGACGACGAGTCAAGTAACCCGCATCGGCAGTTTTCAATGCAGTATCTGCAAGACCCTTACGGGCACCGTGAGTAGAGATGAAGTACTCCAATACGTCTAGACCTTCTTTGAAGTTAGACAAGATTGGGTTTTCGATGATTTCACCAACAGACCCTTGTAGGTTTTTCTGTGGCTTGGCCATCAATCCTCTCATACCACCCAACTGACGAATTTGCTCTCTAGAACCTCTAGCGCCAGAGTGCATCATCATGTAGATGGCGTTGAATCCTTGCTTGTCCTCTTCCATCTTCTTCATTAGGTTATTCGTCAAATGAGAATTGGTACGAGTCCAAATATCAATTACTTGGTTGTATCGTTCGTTGTCCGTGATTAGACCCATGAGGTAGTTGTTCCATACTTGGTCCACTTCCTCTTTCGCCTTGGCAATCATCGGTACTTTTTCGTCTGGGATGATTACATCATTCAGACCCATAGAAAGTCCACCTTGGTAGGCCATCTGGAAACCTAAATGCTTGATATCATCCAAGAACTGTGCAGTGCGAGCAATGCCGCAAACCTTCACTACCTGCGCGATGATTTGCTGCAGTTTTTTCTTAGTCAAAAGCTCGTTGACATACCCTACTTCCTCAGGCACAAACTGGTTGAAGATCAATCGACCAGCCACCGTTTCGATGATTTGATCCTGGATCTCTCCTGAAGCAGTACGTACTTTTACCTTGCACTTGATGTTGGCATGCTTAGAAAGCTGGCCTTCATTCATGGCAATGATCACTTCTTCCTGGCTATAGAAAGTCATGCCTTCACCGAGGATTACCTCCTCAGGAGTAGACTTCTTACCCTTGGTTACATAATACAGACCCAAAACCATGTCTTGAGAAGGTACTGTAATTGGCGCGCCATTAGCAGGGTTCAAGATGTTATGTGCAGAAAGCATCAAGGTAGACGCTTCCAAAATCGCCTCATGACCTAGTGGTACGTGTACCGCCATCTGGTCACCGTCAAAGTCAGCGTTGAATGCAGTACACACCAGTGGGTGCAACTGAATCGCTTTTCCTTCGATCAATTTTGGCTGGAATGCCTGGATACCCAATCTGTGAAGTGTTGGAGCACGGTTGAGGAGCACTGGGTGTCCTTTCAATACGTTTTCCAAGATATCCCAAACTACTGGGTCCTTGCGATCTACAATTTTCTTAGCAGACTTTACCGTCTTCACAATGCCTCTTTCGATGAGCTTGCGAATGATAAATGGCTTGAATAGCTCAGCTGCCATATTTTTAGGAAGACCACACTCGTGAAGCTTCAATTCAGGACCTACGACGATTACAGATCGACCGGAATAATCCACACGCTTACCGAGCAAGTTTTGACGGAATCGACCCTGCTTTCCTTTCAACATGTCTGAAAGAGACTTCAAGGCACGGTTGCCATCTGATCTTACCGCATTTACTTTTCTAGAGTTGTCGAACAAGGAATCTACAGCTTCCTGCAACATTCGCTTTTCGTTTCTCAAAATTACCTCTGGAGCTTTGATGTCGATCAAACGCTTCAAACGATTGTTACGAATGATTACACGACGGTACAAGTCATTCAAATCGGAAGTCGCAAAACGACCTCCATCCAAAGGAACCAAAGGTCTCAATTCCGGTGGAATAACAGGAACCATACGAACGACCATCCACTCTGGACGGTTTTCGATGCGTGTTCTTGCATCACGGAAAGCTTCCACTACCTTCAATCGCTTGAGGGCTTCAGCCTTACGCTGCTGCGAAGTATCGGTTGCAGCCTGGTGACGAAGGGAGTAAGAAAGATCATCCAAATCTAAGCGTGCAAGCAACATTTCTAGTGCCTCAGCACCCATTCTTGCGATGAACTTGTTAGGATCCATGTCGTCCAAAAGGTGGTTTTCCTTTGGAAGCTTGTCCATGATATCCAGGTATTCGTCTTCAGTCAAGAAGTCAAGGTATTGTACCCCTTCTTCCGCTTTTACACCCGCCTGTACGACTACATAGCGCTCGTAATACACGATTTGATCCAATTTCTTGGTAGGCAAACCGAGCAAATATCCAATTTTGTTTGGCAATGACTTGAAGTACCAGATGTGTGCAACAGGAACCACCAATTCAATATGGCCCATGCGCTCACGGCGTACTTTCTTCTCCGTCACTTCTACTCCACATCGATCACAAATGATCCCTTTGTATCGAATGCGCTTGTATTTTCCGCAATGACATTCCCAATCCTTTACTGGGCCAAAGATGCGCTCGCAGAACAAGCCGCCCATTTCAGGCTTGTAAGTTCTGTAGTTGATGGTCTCTGGCTGGGTTACCTCGCCATTTGAGCTGTCCAGAATAGATTCTGGAGAAGCCAAGCTGATGGTAACTCGGGAGAAATCGTTGTTCAGTTTTTTATTTTTTCTAAACGACATAGTTTTTTGAGATATGTTTAGGGCGGTTGCCCGCCCCATGAGCCAAATTAATCCAAGGTAATTTCAAGAGCCAAGCCTCTCAACTCGTGAACCAATACATTGAAGGATTCAGGAATGTTCGGCTTAGGAAGGTTTTCACCTTTCACAATCGCTTCGTATGCTTTTGCTCTACCGATTACGTCATCCGACTTCACGGTCAAGATCTCTTGAAGAACATGGGATGCACCGAATGCTTCGAGTGCCCAAACTTCCATTTCTCCAAATCGCTGTCCACCAAACTGTGCCTTACCACCTAGCGGCTGCTGTGTGATGAGTGAGTATGGTCCGATGGATCGGGCGTGCATCTTGTCATCTACCAAGTGACCCAACTTCAACATGTAGGTAATCCCTACTGTTACAGGCTGGTCAAAACGGTTTCCACTCAAACCATCGTATAAGTAGGTTCTTCCGAATGCTGGAAGTCCTGCTGCCGAAAGTTCTGCAGATACCTCATCCAAGGTAGCTCCATCGAAAATTGGCGTAGCATATTTCTTTCCAAGCTTCTGACCTGCCCATGCAAGTACAGTTTCGAAAATCTGGCCGATGTTCATACGAGAAGGTACACCTAGTGGGTTCAATACGATATCCATCGGTGTGCCATCCTCTAGGAAAGGCATGTCTTCGTCACGTACAATTCGAGCCACAATACCTTTGTTACCGTGACGACCTGCCATCTTATCTCCCACCTTCAGCTTACGCTTCTTGGCGATGTATACTTTGGCAAGCTGCACGATACCTGCAGGCAATTCATCACCTACTTCTAGGGTAAAGCGATCACGCTTGAATCTTCCAGAAATTTCATTTCTAGAGTTGGTATAGTTCTTCACCAACTTGACGATCAAGCTATTGGTGTAGGTATCCTCAGTCCACTCGTCTAGAATGATGTCAGAAACCAAGTTTGCTTCTTCCGGTACATTGTAGTTTGACTCGTCTCTGTAAGGGTTTTTAGCAGGGAAGAGGTTGTTTTCAATGTTTTTTGCATTGAATTTCACGCCTTTGGTGATGATTTCATCCCCAAACTTGTGCTTCACCCCTTGCGAAGTTTTACCTTCTAGTAAAGTCACCAACTTGCTGATCATGCGCGCACGGATGCCCAACAAATCTTTGGCGTACTTGCCCTTTAGCTTTTCTACCTCAGCCTTAGACTTGGCACGGTTGTCCTTGTCTTTCTTTGGACGAGAGAATAATTTGGTTTCGATGACCACTCCATTCAAGGAAGGTGATGCCTTCAAAGAAGCATCTTTCACGTCTCCAGCCTTATCCCCGAAGATTGCTCTCAAGAGCTTCTCTTCTGGAGTTGGGTCAGTTTCTCCTTTTGGTGTGATCTTACCGATGATGATGTCTCCTTCTTTTACTTCAGCACCCACACGGATAATTCCGTTCTCATCCAAGTGCTTCACAGCCTCTTCAGATACGTTTGGAATTTCAGAGGTAAGTTCCTCTTCTCCACGCTTGGTGTCACGAACTTCTAGTTGGAACTCTTCCACGTGGATGGAAGTGAAGATGTCTTCACGAACCACACGCTCAGATATAACGATCGCATCTTCGAAGTTGTATCCTTGCCAAGGCATGTAGGCCACTTTTAGGTTTTTGCCTAGTGCCAATTCACCTTGGTTGGTAGAATAACCTTCCACGAGCACCTGACCTTTTTTCACTTTTTCTCCTTTCAATACCAAAGGAGTCAAGTTGATGGTGGTATCCTGGTTGGTTCTTCTGAATTTGATCAAATCATAAGTTCTGTATTCGTCAGAGAAATTCACCAACAATTCGTCTGAAGTCAGATCGTACTTGATGGTAATTTTCTTCGCATCTACATATTCCACTACTCCATCTGCCTCAGCAATGAGTAGCGCTCTGGAATCGATGGCAGCTTTGCTTTCCAAACCAGTACCCACAATTGGTGCTTCTGGCTTCAACAAAGGAACTGCCTGACGCTGCATGTTGGATCCCATTAGGGCGCGGTTTGCATCATCATGTTCCAAGAAAGGAATCAAGGAAGCTGCAACCGAAACAATCTGGTTTGGAGCAACGTCCATGTAGGTAATTTCGCTTGGTTCAAGCACAGGGAAGTCACCTTCAAATCGTGCCTTTACTTTTTCATTCAAGAAACGTCCCTTGTCATCCAAAGAAGCGTTTGCCTGTGCGATGTTGTGGTTATCCTCTTCTTCAGCAGTCAAGAAGACAATGTCTTCCGCCTTCATGCTTACTTTTCCATTGTCTACCTTGCGGTAAGGGGTTTCTAGGAAGCCCATGGAATTTACTTTTGCGTGTACGCAAAGGGAAGAGATCAAACCAATGTTTGGACCTTCTGGAGTTTCGATGGTACACAAACGACCGTAGTGCGTGTAGTGTACGTCACGAACTTCAAATCCTGCTCTTTCTCTTGAAAGACCTCCTGGACCTAAAGCGGACAACCTTCTCTTGTGTGTCAATTCCGCCAGAGGGTTGGTCTGGTCCATGAACTGAGAAAGTTGGTTGGTTCCAAAGAAGGAGTTGATTACGGAAGAAAGTGTACGTGCGTTGATCAAGTCAACAGGCTTGAAATCCTCGTTGTCACGTACGTTCATTCGCTCACGGATGGTTCTAGCCATACGGGCCAAACCTACTCCAAACTGGCTGTACAACTGTTCGCCTACGGTACGTACACGACGGTTGGACAAGTGATCAATATCATCCACCACTGCTTTGGAGTTGATCAAACCGATCAAATACTTCACGATGGAGATGATGTCTTCTTTAGTCAAGACAATTTTCTCAGGCTCGATGCTCAAGCCCAACTTCTTGTTGATTCGGTATCTACCTACCTCACCCAAGTCGTAACGTTTGTCAGAGAAGAACAAGCTTTGAATTACTTCTCGAGCAGTTGCTTCGTCAGGAGCCTCTGTATTTCGAAGTTGACGGTAGATTACTTCTACTGCCTCTTTCTCAGAGTTGGAGTTGTCTTTTTGTAATGTGTTGTAGATGATGGAAAAGTCAGCCACGTTCACATCTTCCCGATGAAGGATGATGGACTTTGATCCAGAATCTAGGATCATTTCAATGTCTGCATCCGTCAGGATGGTGTCTCTTTCCAACAAGACCTCATTACGGTCAATGGATACCACTTCACCGGTATCCTCATCTACGAAGTCTTCTACCCAGGTTCTCAATACACGAGCGGCTAGTTTTCTGCCAGCTGCTTTTTTGAGTGCTGTTTTGGTAGCAGAAACCTCTTCAGAAAGTCCGAAGAGATCCAATATATCTTTATCAGAACCATAACCTATGGCTCTAAGAAGTGTCGTAACTGGGAATTTTTTCTTACGATCGATGTAGGCATACATGACATTATTGATGTCTGTAGCAAATTCGATCCAAGATCCTTTGAAAGGAATAATACGAGCTGAATATAGCTTGGTACCGTTGGTATGCTTGCTTTGCGCAAAGAAAACCCCCGGGGAGCGGTGCAGCTGGGAAACAATTACACGCTCAGCTCCATTGATGACGAAGGAACCCTTCTCAGTCATGTAAGGCAAGTTGCCTAGAAATACTTCCTGCTCGATTGTTTCGAAATCCTCATTGTCCTCATCGTGGCAAAGCAATCTTAGTTTTGCTTTTAGGGGAACGGAGTAGGTCAATCCACGGTCGATGCACTCTTCCACACTGTACTTTGGTGGATCTACTGCATAGTCGATAAATTCCAAAGTAAAATTCTCTCTGGAATCACTGATTGGGAAATTTTCAGCAAAAACTTTAAATAACCCATCAGCCCGACGCTTTTCTGCAGGGGTATCCAACTGGAAGAAGTCTTTGAAGGACTGTAGCTGAATATCTAGAAAATCGGGATAGTCTTTGACCACCTTAATGGAGGAGAAACTTTTCCTTGCGGTTTGATTCTTGATAGCCAAGGTAGTGTATAGTTTAATAGTGAAATTAAATATTAGAAAGCTACTATTTTCGCTTAAAATAATGCAATTTTAAACCCCTGCATAAACAGGAAAAGACCTGACTAAATTAGTCAGGTCTTCGAGCCAATCTCTATCCGTAATGGACAGAGATGAGCAAATTACTTGATCTCTACTTCAGCACCAGCCTCTTCAAGAGACTTCTTCAATGCTTCAGCTTCGTCCTTAGCAACGCCTTCTTTGATCGCCTTTGGAGCAGCATCAACTAGATCTTTAGCTTCTTTCAAGCCAAGACCAGTTAGGTCCTTCACCAATTTCACGACAGCAAGTTTCTGTGCACCAGCTGATTTCAAGATTACGTCAAATGAAGTCTTTTCTTCTTCAGCAGAAGCATCAGATCCTCCACCAGCAGCTGCAGCTACTACTACAGCACCAGCTGCAGCAGGCTCGATGCCATACTGATCCTTAAGGATGTCTGTCAATTCCTTTACTTCTTTTACAGTCAAGTTTACCAACTGTTCTGCAAGTTGTGTAAGATTTGCCATTGTATTAATTAGTTAATTGTTTTTGATTGATTTTGATAAGATTAGTTTCCGTCTCGCTCGGCTAGGGTCTTCAATACACCAGTGATGTTGTTCTGACCTGATTGCAAAGCAGAAACGAGGTTCTTCGCAGGAGACTGTAGCAAGCCAATAAGCTCTCCAATCAACTCCTCCTTAGACTTGAGTGTAGCTAGTACTTCCAAGTTAGCCTCGCCCAGAAATACATCTGAATCGATACCAGCTCCTTTAAATACAGGTCTATACTCCTTTTTTCCTTGTTTTTTTCTAAAGTCCAGCAATACTTTTGCTGGTAGGTTACTCGTCTCTTTTGAGAACAAAATTCCAGAGAACCCTTTTAAAGCTCCATCTGCAAGCTTTGAATAGTCAGCATCCAAATTTTCAAGTGCCTTTGCGATCAAGGTGTTTTTGTACACTCGGTACTCAACTCCTTTTTCAAAGCAAGTTCTTCTGAATGCGTTCACTTCTGCTACAGAGAATCCAGACGCGTCTGTGATATAGAAGAAAGGGGTTTCTTTCAGTTTCTCAGTCAGACTGTCGATAATTACTTTTTTCTCGTCTCTAGTCATGATTAAATTCCTTGAATGCTACCCTTATCTACTGAAATACCAGGAGACATTGTGCTGGATAAATGAATGCTTTTGAAATATGTACCTTTTGATGATGAAGGCTTCAATTTCGAGATGGTAAGGATCAATTCTTTTACGTTATCCTGAATTTGCTCAGGTGTAAACGACACTTTACCAATACCTGCGTGAATGATACCGAACTTATCAACTTTGAAGTCGATCTTTCCAGCTTTCACTTCTCGAACTGCTTTACCTACATCTAGGGTCACCGTTCCAGACTTAGGATTCGGCATCAAGCCTCTAGGGCCCAATACTCTACCTAGTCTACCTACTTTTGCCATGACGTTGGGCATAGTGATGATGACATCAATATCTGTCCAACCGCCTTCTATTTTGGCAATATAATCGTCCAAACCAACGTAGTCTGCACCTGCTTCGGTAGCTTCTGCATTTTTGTCAGGAGTGCAAAGCACCAATACTTTGATGTCTTTACCAGTACCATGAGGAAGGGCAACTACCCCTCTTACCATTTGATCTGCTTTTCGAGGATCAACGCCCAAACGAACGTCAACATCTACGGAAGCATCAAACTTCGTCATCGTAATTTCCTTAACCAGTGAAGAAGCAGCCTCCAGGGAGTACACTTGGCTTGGGTCGTACTTAGAAAGAGCTTCTTTTTGCTTTTTTGTTAACTTAGCCATTGTTGTTTATTTATACTTCCCAAGGGGCCTTACCAGAAACTGTGATACCCATGCTGCGCGCGGTACCCGCTACCATTTTCATGGCTGATTCTACTTTGAAAGCATTGAGGTCAGGCATTTTCGTCTCAGCAATGACCCGTACCTGATCCCAGGTAACAGATCCTACTTTCTTTCTGTTTGGTTCCGCAGAACCTCCCTTTACTTTTGCAGCTTCCAACAGCAAATTCGCAGCTGGTGGAGTTTTTACTACAAAATCAAAAGACTTGTCAGAATATACTGTAATCAATACAGGCAATACAGTTCCCATTTTCTCTTGGGTACGTGCATTGAACTGCTTACAGAACTCCATAATGTTCAAACCCTTGGAACCAAGAGCTGGACCTACTGGAGGTGACGGGTTAGCCTGGCCACCTTTCACTTGTAGTTTTACATAACCAGTGATTTCCTTAGCCATTGCTTAGTCTTGTTTTTCTACTTGTATAAAGTTTAATTCAACAGGAGTATTTCGGCCGAAAATCTTAACCATAACGTTAAGTTTTTTCTTTTCCTCAAAAATCTCCTCAATTGTCCCAGTAAACCCACTGAAAGGACCGTCCATTACTTTCACGGCCTCTCCCACTATAAAAGGGGCTTCTTGCTTCTCGGCAAACTCATCAATCTCTTCAACCTTACCTAAAATACGATTGACTTCTGATTGACGTAATGGTTCAGGGGTTTTGGAAGCTCCCCCCTGGTTTGATCCAAGAAAACCAATTACTCCTGGGATACTCGTAATTACGTGATTAGCCTCACCATTCGATAAGTCCGCATTGACCAACACATACCCAGGGAAGAAATTCTTCTCGCGTACACGCTTCTTGCCATTGCGCATCTCATATACCTTCTCAGAAGGGATCAACACTTCAGGAATAAATTCAGCAATCTTCTGTCTGAAGATTTCATTCTCCAAATAGTTTTTAGCCTTTTTCTCCTGTCCTGCGACTACTCTGAGTACGTACCACTTATGTTCAGCCATCCTGTAATGCTATTAGAATAAATCATAAAACCATGTCATGATATTCTCGAATCCTAAATCTACCGCACCAATGAATAGCGCAAAGATTAGCGATGCTACCAATACCAAAATGGCACTGTTTTGAAGAAACGAAAACTTAGGCCATGTCACCATGTTTTTCATTTCGTCATAAGACTCAAGGACAAAGTTTTTGATATTCATAGTCTATATTCTTAGTGCACGGGCAGAGAGATTCGAACTCCCATCAATGGTTTTGGAGACCACTATTCTGCCGTTGAACTATGCCCGTGTAAAACGAACGATCCAAAACGGAACGCAAAATTAGGAATAAAGTCTTTAGAAACAAATGCGATCCCAAAATATTCTTTGGGATCGCATCCTATGTTCTAATTAAGGATAATTAGTCGAGAATTTCAGTCACCTGACCGGCACCTACTGTACGACCGCCTTCACGAATCGCAAATCTCAAACCTTTCTCCAAGGCAACTGCTGCCAACAAGTTCACCTCGATGGTTACGTTGTCACCTGGCATTACCATTTCTACGTTTGCAGGAAGTGTGATCTCACCTGTTACGTCTGTAGTTCTAAGGTAGAACTGTGGTCTGTATCTGTTGAAGAATGGAGTGTGACGTCCACCTTCTTCTTTAGAAAGTACGTAAACTTCAGCCTTGAAGTGAGAGTGAGGCTTCACAGTACCAGGCTTACAGATAATCATGCCTCGCTTGATTTGTGATTTTTCAATACCTCTCAACAACAAACCTACGTTGTCACCAGCTTCACCTCTGTCAAGGATCTTACGGAACATTTCCACACCAGTTACAGTAGACTTCAAGCCTTCAGCACCCATACCGATGATTTCAACTGGCTCACCAGAGTTGATTACACCTCTTTCGATACGTCCTGTAGCTACAGTACCACGACCAGTGATAGAGAATACGTCTTCAACAGGCATCAAGAAGTCCTTGTCGATCAAACGCTCTGGAAGTGGAATGTAGGTATCAACCGCATTCATCAATTCCATTACTTTCTCAACCCACTTGTCTTCACCGTTCAATGCACCAAGTGCAGAACCTGCGATAACTGGAATATTGTCTCCGTCAAAGTTGTAGAAAGAAAGCAATTCTCTTACTTCCATCTCCACTAGCTCCAACAATTCTGGATCGTCAACCATGTCGACTTTGTTCAAGAATACAACTAGCTGAGGAACGCCTACCTGACGTGCCAACAAGATGTGCTCTCTAGTTTGTGGCATAGGTCCGTCAGTAGCAGCTACCACAAGGATAGCACCGTCCATCTGAGCAGCACCAGTTACCATGTTTTTCACGTAATCCGCGTGACCAGGGCAATCTACGTGCGCGTAGTGTCTTGATTCAGTTTGGTATTCTACGTGAGAGGTGTTGATTGTGATACCTCTTTCTTTCTCTTCTGGAGCGTTGTCAATAGAAGAGAAATCTCGTAATTCAGAAAGACCCTTCTTTGCCAATACCGTGGTGATGGCTGCAGTCAAGGTGGTCTTACCATGGTCTACGTGTCCAATGGTTCCGACGTTAACGTGCGGTTTGGAACGGTCGAAATTAGCTTTTGCCATGCTTGAAAATCCTCAGTTTAAGTTATTAAAGATATGTTTAGATAAATAAATTCTGTGTTGAGCCAACGACGGGAATTGAACCCGTGACCCCTTCCTTACCAAGGAAGTACTCTACCCCTGAGCTACGTCGGCTTTCACTACGCAGTGTACTCCGAAAAGTACAGAGCGGGAGACGAGGCTCGAACCCGCGACCTGCAGCTTGGAAGGCTGCCGCTCTACCAACTGAGCTACTCCCGCTTATACCCGATTGCTCGGTGACTTTTTAGCCTTGCAAAACTACAAAATAAATTTGTTTTTTTGCAAGTCGTGGGGGAAACAGGATTCGAACCTGTGAAGACTTAAGTCAACGGATTTACAGTCCGTCCCAGTTGGCCGCTTTGGTATTCCCCCAACTGCGTTAAAATTACAGGCTTATTTCACCTAGGAACTTTAACGGACTGCAAAATTATAGCCTTTTATCAAAGTATCAAAGTGAGTTCCTGAAAATTGAAAAAAAATTCTCAAAAGACCCCTCAATCTTTTAGAAATCAAGGGATTAATTTTCCTCCTTTAGCAAATCTAAGTAATACGCATAGTAGGATTTTAGGTCCTCAGACTGTTCCTTCTCCGCCAGAGCGGTCATTTTATCCAATACGCCCTCTTCCATGACAAATCCCAGCAAAGTTTGAAAAGCCCCTAAACGTAAGTAATCCTTTGAATGAAACTCCAGTACAGTAAATAAATGGCGAATGGCCCTTTCCTTTTCGGAAACCTCCACCTCCATAAAATAACTTCCATAATACCCCAAGAAATAATACAAGCCTTCCCCAGTCAATTTGGAAAAGGTCCGCTCAAACCAAGGTCCTTTTCCCAGCACCTTGTTGACGAGGTAATACTCCGCCAATCCAACTACCATCCTAAAGTTGGTTTCGCTCTCAAAGGCTTCCATCCAAGAAAGGTCCACCGCCGGATCTGCCACTTGCGCCAATCCCATCAAAGCCGCACCTGCCACCAGATAGGAAGGATCACGCGCCAAACGGGTAAATGCCCCTCTGTACCCAGAAGGATTCCATTCAGTAAGCACCTCCAAAGCTCCCGCACGAACCTTATTCTCTTTATCCTCTTCCGCCAATCGATACACCCGCTCCTCCAATGGAGCTAAAACTTCCTTCCATTGATCGCCTGCCTGCAGTAGCGAAAGCCCACGCTCACGAATCGCCGCAAACGAATCTTCTAGCGCCAAGGGCAATGCCACAGTCAATTCTTCGATGGCTTCACGCGAAACCAAACTATCCAACGCCGCATACCGTGCCACCCCCAACTGGGATTCCTTAAACTGTTGCAGGTACTGCGCATTGCTCAATACTTGATTGCCCTTCATCAGGATTTCCTGCCCCTCATTCACGTAGATCAAAGAGATCGGATTTCCATTTTCCAAGGCTACTTCCTGTTCCGCTTTGGTTAATTGAACTATTCTAGTCTTTCGAACTCCCTCCTCATACCAGCTAAGGGTGATGGGCAACTGAAAAATGGGAAATTCAAAACTGTCCTGAACTTGTGAAAACCGAAGCAACAGATTCTCCGGCTGGGAATAGTCTACTTCAATGGCCAACTCTGGGTGTCCCTTTGCAAAAAACCATTGATTAAAAAACGGATTCAAATCCTGCCCACTGACCCGCTCCATAGCCAGGCGCAAATCATGCGCCTCCACCGCTTGGAAGGCATGCTGGGTTAAATACAAGTTCAACCCCTTAAAAAACGCTGCATCTCCCAACTGACGACGCAACATGTGTAACACCAAGCCTCCCTTATTGTAACTATGCGCATCAAAAAGATCCTCCGCATCGGCATAGTTAAATCGAATCAACTCCTTTGGCTCAGTGTCCGCTTCAGCAAAATAGCCTTCCTTCTCGACTACTAACTTTAAATCCGCCTGATCCTGACCAAAGCGCTTTTCATTCCATAGGTATTCGCTGTAATTCGCAAAGGCCTCATTCAAGGTAAGATTGGACCAGGATTCGGCAGTAACCAAATCGCCAAACCACTGGTGAAACAATTCGTGGGCAATGATGTAATCCCATTCTGAATCCAATGCCTCTCGCTCATCTAGGAGAAGCTCTTCCATAAAAATGGAGGCAGTGGTATTTTCCATTGCCCCAGACACGAAATCTCGAACGACAATCTGATCGTATTTTTGCCAAGGAAAAGGAACTCCCAGTACTTTTTCAAAATAACCAATCATTTGAGGAGTGGAAGCAAAAACTTTTGCCGCACCTTTTTCAAAACCTTTCTCTACATAATATCCCAAGGGTAAATCCCCATGGGAGGCAGATACTTTTGCAAAATCCCCCACCGCAATCGCTGTCAAGTAGGGGGCATGGGGAAGATCCATTTTCCAATGATCTTTCCGCAAGCCTTCGCTCAACTTCTCTTGGCCTGCCAATCGGCCATTGCTGATTGAAACCATGCTGTCCGGCACGGTCAACCAAATGTCATGCGTGAGCCGCTCATTCGGCTGGTCAATGGTCGGGAACCATTTGCTGCTGTGCTGTGTCTCCCCCTGAGTCCAAAGCATAGTTGGCTTACCTGGGATCGTATCTAGGGGATCTATAAAGTACAGTCCTTTTGTATCGGTGATTGCCGCGGACCCTTCCCCTGAGTTTCTTTCAGGAAAGGCCACATAGTCAATCACAAGTTCAACCGTATCCCCTATAGCCAACTCTTTTGGTAAATACACCTCCAATTCCTGTCCATCATAGCGGTAAGGTAGCTCCTCTATATAGTCACTTCCCTTACTTATTCCTACCCCTTCCAACTTAAAATCTTGCGCATCCAAGACAACTGTTTTTTGAGGATAGAAATAAGGAGTTAGGAGTAGTTGGGCCATACCTTTAACCTGTTGACTTTTCCAATCAAATTCAAGTTGCAATTCCATGTGAACCAGATCCATGCTGCGTGTGGCTGCAGGCTGGTAGGACAATTCATCAGCTGGCTCCCAAAAAATCTCCTCCTCCAAGTCTAGCGTATCTCCCTCTCCTAGCCCATCAGCTGACAGTATGGAATTTGATTTACATCCCCCCAAACCCATCAATAGGGTAGTGAACACCAATGCAAGACAGAAGGCGCTTAAATTTATTTTTGGACAAAGCAGTTTTTGAGTCATATTTGAAGAAATTCGCAGCAGCCATACGATGGCTACTTCAGTTGGAAAAACAAAATAGCAAGAATGTTTTCAGTTATCCTTCAAGACAGCACCTATTCGGTTGAAAAAAATATTGGCGAAACTCGCGTCAACGAGCAAACGATCACCTGGGACCTCAAATGGGTAGGCGATCGCAAAATTCACCTTATCCAAGGGTCTCGGTCCTTAGAAGCAGAGCTGCTAGCTGTAGATTTGGAAACTAAAACACTTCAAATACGATTGGGTCACAAAACAACCACTATCCTATTGAAGGACCGCTTTGACCTTTTGCTAGAAAAGATGGGAATGAATGCTGCGGGATCTGGAAGTCTCAAAGAAATCAAAGCACCCATGCCAGGCCTGATCTTGGACTTGAAGGTAGCACCTGGAGATGTAGTCAAAAAAGGGGATGTAGTGCTCATCCTGGAAGCGATGAAAATGGAAAATAGCATCAAGTCCCCAGGGGATGGAGTGGTGAAAGAGGTAAAGGTCTCACTCAAGCAATCCGTAGAAAAAAACCAGGTTCTTATCCAATTCTAATTGGGTTGCCTCTTTTTCTAAATTAAAAAGGAGAATCTAGCTTCATTTATGCTAGCCATTCAAATTTCTAAAAGGAAGAAAGTATATTTGCCGGGTTGACTTACAATTTGAGTCGACAACAGGTTAGAGAAATTGATATTTTGGTCAGTTTTCGACTGTAGCGAGTACAAAATAATCCAAGCTATACTTATCCATACATGAAATACAAACGCATCCTGCTCAAGCTCAGTGGAGAATCGCTAATGGGCGAAAAAAAATACGGTATCGATCCCGCAATCTTGCAGCAATACGCGGAAGAGATTAAAAAAGTAAAAGACATGGGCGTAGAAATCGCCATCGTCATCGGAGGAGGTAATATTTTTAGAGGAGTACAAGCAGAAAAGTCTGGCATCGATCGGGTGCAAGGAGACTACATGGGTATGCTCGCCACGCTCATCAATGCCATGGCACTTCAAAGTGCTTTGGAACAGATCGGGCTTTTTACCCGACTGATGTCTGGAATCAAAATTGAAAGTGTTTGTGAACCGTTTATCCGTCGAAGAGCAATTCGTCACCTTGAAAAAGGTAGAATTGTGATTTTCGGTGCAGGGATTGGCAACCCTTATTTTACCACGGACTCTACCGCTGCACTGAGAGCCATAGAGATTGAATCCGATGTGGTATTGAAAGGTACGCGCGTAGACGGAGTTTACACCGCCGATCCAGAAAAGGATCCCACCGCCACCAAATACCAAAACATCACCTTCACCGAGGTGTATGAAAAAAACCTCAATGTCATGGACATGACTGCGTTTACACTTTGCCAAGAAAACAACCTCCCCATCATCGTGTTTGACATGAATAAGTCTGAAAACTTAGCCAAACTAGCACAGGGAGAACAAATAGGAACACTGATTACTGTATAAACTGAACCCGACTCATGGAAGAAATCGAATTGTATTTGGACGAAGCCAAGGAATTGATGCAAAAAGCAGTAGACCATACTGCTGCAGAATTAGTGAAAATACGGGCAGGTAAAGCCATGCCTAATCTGTTGGACGGAGTATTTGTGATGTATTACGGTTCTCCAACACCCTTATCTCAAGTATCCTCTGTCACTACCCCCGATGCACGGACGCTTGCCATCAAGCCATTTGAGCGGAACCTCATCTCCGAAATTGAAAAGGCCATCATCAACTCTGACCTTGGACTTGCTCCGCAAAACAACGGAGAAATCATTATTTTGACTATTCCTGCCCTCACCGAAGAACGAAGAATTAACCTGGTTAAAAATGCCAAATCCGAGTGTGAAACTGGAAAAATCTCCATTCGGTCAGTAAGAAAAGACACGAACGAGTCTTTACGCAAACTGCAGAAAGAAGGAGCTTCTGAAGATGCAGTCAAAAGAGCGGAGGAACAAGTTCAAAAGTTTACCGACAGCTACTCAGCAAAAATCGACGAGCTACTCGCGAAAAAAGAAGTAGACATCATGAAGGTGTAACTACCAACATAGTCCCGAGCGATTCGGGACTTTTTTTTGCCTTATGGCACCAACCAGGTTCCTTGCCAACCTGCAGCCAGCTCAAACTGCATACGCAAGTGTCCTTCCCGTGCCAATTGAAGAACCTCTATCGATAGGGGACTAAATTTCAAAACCGAAAAATGTGCGCTTTCCGAGTGGGTCTCCCAGCCCAGGTCCGGAGTTTCAATCCGCGTACCTGGCGCAAGTCCACTTTTATATTCCGACTGCCTGTGTTCGGAAACGCGCTTCCAATGTTCCTGAGCAAGTGCATCCTCCACATGGAGCGTAGCGATGGCCTTGACACGAACTTGCACCTGCTTCTTGGGATGGTAAAAAAGCAAACTGACCCTAGGAGTCTCCAACAAGTCCCGCACTTTAGCAGTTCGAACATCCGTATATACCAGAAATTCCATCGTCGAAGTGAGTTGCCGCAGCACCACCGTCCTAACCTGTGGGAATTGGGCTCCCGCAGTGGCCAAAGTCAAGAAGCGAAATGGATGCTTGGGATCCAATGCCCCACGATGCAGCTCGTGTAGTACATTCTGCCAGATTTGGCTCGGTGCATCTGAAGAATTGAAAAGCATGGGTGTAGATTTTTAGTAGAAACAGAACTAATGCAATAGAGTTCAAAAAAGATCTATCTGACGGTCAAACACAAGACAAAACTTTCCCAAATAAAGCCAAAGCAATTCCCTTGCCTTGGATGGAGCCGTGCAACATAGCTATCAAATCGAATTGGTAAAACAAAAAAAATGAGGCCCACAAAAAGTGTGGAACCTCATTTTTTTACCCATTTAGAATTTAAGACAAGGCTACTTCAGTGCCTAGGTTCTTGAAATACACCTGTTTGTCTGCATCCAAATCGACAAGTACCGCAGCATCATTTTTGATGTAGCCTGACAGGATTTGCTTGGACAGCTCATTCAAAATCAATCGTTGCATAGTGCGTTTGAGTGGCCTTGCACCAAAATTGGCATCAAAACCTACCTCTCCTAAGTAATCGAGCACCTCAGTTGTGGCATCAATGTCAATATTAGATTCAGACAATCGCTTCTGAATCTCCCTCCATTGGATGTCTACAATCTTACGGATCACCTGCTTGTTGAGCGGTTCGAAGAGGATCGTTTCGTCGATACGGTTGAGAAACTCAGGCCGAACCGTCTTCTTGAGCAAATCGAAAACTTCGGCTTTGGTCTTTTCAAGTATTTCCTCCTTGTTCCAGTCCTCCATCTCCGCAAATCGCTCATGAATTAAGTGCGAACCAATGTTGGTGGTCAAAATGATGATCGTATTCTTAAAATTGGCCAGCCGCCCCTTGTTATCAGTAAGGCGACCATCATCGAGCACCTGAAGCAGAATGTTGAAGACATCTGGATGCGCCTTTTCAATTTCATCCAAGAGGATTACAGAATAAGGTTTTCGTCGAACGGCTTCCGTCAGTTGCCCGCCTTCCTCGTAGCCCACATAGCCTGGAGGGGCTCCTACGAGCCTACTTACTGCATGTCGTTCTTGGTACTCTGACATGTCAATCCGAACCATGGCATTCTCATCATTGAATAGGTACTCGGCAAGGGCTTTGGCAAGCTCAGTCTTACCTACCCCAGTAGTTCCCATGAAAATAAAGCTTCCAATAGGTCTCCGTGGATCCTGCAATCCTGCCCTACTTCTGCGTACCGCATCGGAAAGTGCTACAATGGCTTCGTGCTGACCAGCCACACGTCTCCCCAACTCGTCTTCCAGGTGGAGTAACTTTTCCCTTTCCGACTGAATCATTTTACTCAAAGGGATACCCGTCCACTTGGACACCACCGCGGCGATGTCTTCCTGGTCTACCTCCTCTTTGAGTAGCGGTGAGCCTGCCTGCATCTCGGCCAACTGAGTTTTGAAGCCTTCCAGCGATTTCTCTGCCTCCACAATTTTTCCGTAGCGGATCTCGGCTACCTTGCCAAAATCCCCAGCACGTTCCGCTTGTTCCGCTTCGATTTTTAACTTTTCAATGGCCTCTTTCTCGTGCCGTATCCCGAGAATAACTGCTTTTTCACGCTCCCACTTTGCTTTTACGGACTGTCGCTTCTCTCCAAGTTCGGCAATCTCTTTACTCAAGACCACTTCCTTATCCTTGTTATTTTCGCGACGAATCGCCTCACGCTCAATCTCGAGCTGCATGATCCGACGGTTGAGTTCATCCAATTCTTGAGGAAGAGAGTCAATTTCCATACGAAGCTTGGCTGCAGCCTCATCCATCAAGTCAATGGCCTTGTCAGGCAAGAAGCGATCACTGATGTAGCGCTGCGAGAGTTCCACCGCTGCTATCACCGCATCGTCTTTGATCCGCACCCCATGGTGGAGCTCGTACTTGTCCTTGATGCCTCTCAAGATGGAAATAGCATCTGCCGCATCGGGCTCATCCACCATCACCGCCTGGAAGCGACGTTCCAAGGCCTTGTCTTTTTCAATGTACTTCTGGTATTCTTTGAGCGTGGTAGCCCCGATGGCATGAAGCTCCCCACGGGCAAGCGCCGGCTTGAGTAGGTTGGCTGCATCCATGGCACCCTCTCCTCCACCTCCCGCACCAATTAGTGTGTGGATCTCATCTATAAAAAGAATGATTTCTCCTTCGGCATCCGTCACCTCTTTAATCACGGACTTGAGTCGCTCTTCAAACTCCCCTTTGTATTTGGCGCCTGCTACAAGCAAGCCCATATCAAGGGAAATCAACGTCTTGGATTTTAGATTTTCTGGCACATCTCCAGACACAATCCGCTGGGCCAAGCCTTCCACAATGGCCGTCTTCCCTACACCTGGTTCACCGAGAAGGATGGGATTGTTTTTGGTACGGCGAGCAAGAATTTGCAAGACGCGTCGAATTTCTTCATCTCGACCAATGACAGGGTCTATCTTCCCCTTCTTGGCCATTTCATTTAAGTTTTTGGAATATTTTTCCAAAGCCCTGTAGGTACTTTCTGCGTTTGGATCAGTCACCTTGTTTCCTTTTCTAAGTTCATGTATGGCTTCGATCAGCGCTTTTTCGCCGACCCCTTGGTTCTTCAATAGCTGGGCGATGGGATCACTGCCAGCCAACATGCCCAGCAGCAAATGCTCTAGGGCTACATAGCTATCCCCAAAAGTTTTGAGGTATTCCTTTGATTTACTGATTGCCTGATTGGCCGCTGAAGAGAGGTAGGGCTGCTGATTGTCTCCACTTACCTTGGGAAGCTTTTGCAGCTCTAACTCCAGTTTTTGATCGAGCAACTGGGCATTCACACCCAAGCGCTGCAATAGAAATTGGGAAACATGCGCATCCTCCGAAAAAACACCCTTCAGCAGGTGGGCGGTCTCTACGGAAGGACTTCCCGAAGCAGAAGCAAGTTCGGCTGCTTTCTGAATTGCCTCCTGGGATTTGATGGTAAACTGCTTAAAATCCATAGCTCATCTTCTGGTCTAGTAGGTTGAATTGCTTTTCTTTCTGGGAAGCAACAAATAGACCACCAAACTAGAATTTACGCCATTCTGTCTTAAAAAAGATAAAAATTGACTTAAATCATGAATTTTTGGCAGAAATTCTAGATTCCATCTGTCTAAAAATACCAATCATATTCTCAAAAAGGCATGTACACTTGATTATAGAAGAAAAAAGGAAGCCCCTTACCTACAGCAAACCTACTTTTGCGCAGCGGCAAAGTCTTCCACAGCTTGCCAAACGCGGAAAATATTCTTGTAGCAGATTTTCTCCAGGTCTTCTTTACTGTATCCCCTACGGAGGAGCTCAGCGAATAGGTTGGGAAACATGGAAACGTCTTTCAAGCCCGTTGGCAAGGAATCTCCCACCCCATCGTAATCTGATCCCAAGCCCACGTAATCAATGCCGACCAATCCGACCACATGGTCAAAATGGTCTGCTACTCGGGCTACAGTCGGAAAAGGAGTAAACTTTGCCGTATATTCTTCAATGTATTGCTGGGCCCGCGGGTCCGATCGAGACAGCTTGTTTTCAGCCAACCAATTGACCAGATGCTCGCGCACTTGCGCAGTACCTGACGTGTAGGCAGAATCCAAAAAAGCCCCTCCAAAATTGATCATCATTACGCCTCCATTCTTGGCAAGCCCTTGGATCAATTCATCGCTCATGTTGCGTTCAAATCCAGGCGTAAACTTTCTTACCGATGAATGCGAGGCAATCACAGGCACCTTGGTGATCGCAAGCGCATCACGAAAAGTGTTATCCGATACGTGGCTTAGATCTACCATTATTCCCACACGGTTCATCTCTGCCACCACTTTTTCTCCAAATGCACTCAGGCCACCATAAGTAGCTGTGGTGTCGTAACTCGCATCTCCAATCAGGTTGTCCTTGCCGTGAGTAAGGGTAATGTAGCGAATCCCTCTGCGGTGAAAATAAGCCACATTGGCTAGGTCGTCCTCAATACCTGCTCCATTTTCCATCCCCATGGGTAGGGAAACTAGCCCTTTTGCAAAATTCGCACGCACATCTGCTGGACTGTAGGCCATGGCAAATTGATCTGGAAAAGTAGATGCAACACGCTCGGTCATTGCAATCAAGGTATCCGCTAGTGCCTTGGAAGCTCCAGGAATCGCCTGATTGGCTGCAGGAATATAGATGGACATAAATGGCGCATCCAGTCCCCCTTCCTTAGCGCGAGGGTAATCGAAATTACCATCTGGAGTTCGTACCGACACATCCAACACTTCCCGCTTGAGTGTAAATCCCCCCACTTTCATCCGATAAGGAAGGTCTACGTGACCATCCACCACAATTGTAGATTGGGCGATTTCTTTTGCAGCCTGAAGCCGTTCGGCGTCTGAAAGTTTCCGGTAGTCAATTGAGGCTTGCTGTGCCATACTAGCACTTCCTAATAGCAGGGTAATTCCAAAAATTAAATAGCGCAGCATACAAAATGATGTTTGAGATTGGGGAAGATAAGACCTTTGAAAAAGGAATCAAAAATCCATTCTTCAAAAGTCCCGATACGTAGCGGTTCGGAAAGGAACTGACAAATTAGTGAACTTTTCTATGCATTTTCAGCTTTATCTAAGTGAGCTCTTTTTCAAAAGAACGCATCCAGATTTGGGGGCTTCCTGCCTCCTAAACAAGAATTCAAGGAAGGAAATCGAGTCGTTATTTAACCGCTTGTGGAATCCTTGGACCAAAATCAGGTTTAAAAACCAATTTTAGATCTTTATTCAATTACCTTCACTGCATTGACGCTTTCAACCTAGAATAATACATCCACAAGATGAACGCTAAAGAAATCAATTACGAACTGGAAAAAAATATGGAAGTCATCTCACAATTGGATGACTTTGTAGGCCATGCTGTAGATACGGTTCTTGTAGATCCTGAAGATTGCTGGCAGCCTTCTGATTTTTTACCTGATTTTGCCAATCCAGAGGCGATGGAGGATGTCAAACTTTTGCAAGAACGTGCTTCAGGCATTCCGGACACGGTATTGACTTCTTTGATCGGCAACCTGATCACAGAGGAAGCCTTGCCTTCTTACCAGACCTACTTCAACTTGCTCGAAGGGATCAATCCTGAGCGAAGCTTGCTCTCCCCATCCGGATGGGTACGCTGGTCCAAAGCTTGGACTGCCGAAGAAAACCGCCATGGAGACCTTCTTAACAAGTATTTGTACCTCACAGGCCGTGTAGACATGCGCGCTGTGGAGCAAACCATTCACCGCTTGATTACCAATGGGTTTGATCCTAAATCAGAGTCTGATCCTTATCAAGCCATGATCTACACCTCTTTTCAAGAGCGAGCAACTAAGATTTCACACGTGAATACCGGCAAACTTGCAGACAAAGCAGGGGATCATGTCCTGTCAAAAATCTGTAAAACCATTGCTGGAGACGAGGCAAGACACGAAAAGGCTTACAAAAGCTTTATGTCTCGAATCTTCGAAATTGATCCAAGTGGAGCAATCACAGCTTTTGAAAAAATGATGCGGAAACAAATCGTCATGCCTGCTGTCCTCATGGGTGAAGGAAGTAGCCGACCAAGCATCTACAAAGACTTTTCAGAAATCACCCAAAAAATTGGCATTTATACTGGATGGGATTATGCACGGATCATTGAGCACCTTGTAGATTTTTGGAAAATAGAATCCCTCACTGGACTAGATGATGCAGCTGCAAAAGCTCAAGACTACCTTGCCAATCTCGCAGATCGCTACATGCGACTCGCAGATCGAATCAAAGCCCCTGATGAAGTCAGTCTTGCCTGGTTAAAATAAAATACCAAGTCCTTCCCTGCGAAGGACTTTTTTTTGCATATTCCCATTCTTTCCTCCCCTATTCAGAATGAAATATTTCCTACTAATTCCCGCACTGATACTTGCTTGCCTTGGTATTGCCTTGGCGCAAACCCCACAAATTAATTCCGAGCGGTTGCAAAAATCACTCAGCACACTTGCCACCTACGGCAAAAATGAGAAGGGTGGATCTGACCGAATCGCCTACTCCATCCATGACATTGCTGCACGCCCCTTTATCAAGCAGTTGCTCGTAGATGCAGGCCTTGAGGTGTCTGTGGATCATGCAGGGAATATCATCGGACGAAAAGCAGGTAAAAACCCATCTCTTAAACCCATCAGCATGGGTTCGCACATCGATGAAGTGCCCAATGGAGGAGATTACGATGGTCCAGTAGGTGTACTTGGTGCTATTGAGGTGGTCCGAGCACTACAGGAAGCAAGTATCCAAACGGAGCACCCCTTGGAAGTGATTGTATTCACCAATGAGGAAGGTGGCGTCATCGGCAGCCGTGCACTCGTCGGAGGTTTAAGCGAAGCTTCACTTCAAGGCAAGAGCAACGCAGGAATTACTCATGCAGAAGGCATTCGACTCTTGGGTGGAGATCCAAGCAAAATTTCTAGTGTAGCTCGTGCTAAGGGAGATATTGCTGCATTTTTGGAGCTTCACATTGAGCAAGGAGGCAACCTGGATACCAAAAAATTAGATATTGGTGTAGTAGAAGGCATCGTCGCCATTGAATGGTGGGAATTCACCTTCAAAGGCAAGGCCAACCATGCAGGGACTACCCCCATGGACGCACGGAAAGATCCCCTATTGCCGGCAGCCCGATTTATCTTGGCCGTGAATGAAGTCATCACTCGCGACGAAGGACGGCAAGTGGGTACCGTAGGAAAGATTCAGGCCTTTCCTGGAGCAGGCAATGTGATTCCTGGGGAAGTAAAACTCAACTTAGAAATTCGGGATTTGTCTTCCGAAAAAATCTGGAACCTCTATGCAGAATTAGAGGGGATTGCAAAGCAGCTTGCACAGGAAAGTGGTAGCACCCTCGCCATCCAACACATCGAAGTGGCTAGCAAACCTGCCCTAGCAGACCCAGAAATTCGAAAAATCATCAAGCAGGAGGCAGAGGAACTAGGAATGACCACACTCAGTCTCCCCAGTGGCGCAGGGCATGACGCACAAGAAATGGCCCGAATTGCCCCCATGGGAATGATTTTTATTCCAAGCAAGGACGGCATCAGCCATGCCCCGGAAGAATATTCCAGTCCAGAAGCAATTGCCAATGGAGCCAAAGTGCTGCTGCATACCCTATTAGAACTGGATAAAAAACTCTCCAAGAAGTAATCAACTGTCGATGATGTCCTGAGAAATCAGCCGGTAAATCTCTGCTAACTGCTCGTTGTAGGCCAAAAAATGATGGTGAGCTTCTAACGTCTCGTAATCCTCCCGAATGGCAGGACCGGTTTGTGCCTTCTTGGCTCCCAGCTGCAGGCTTTTGGAGATGGATTCAATGATCAAAGGTTTGAGCAGCTCGGGATCAAGCCCCTGTCGATGGAGAATATCTTCAGCAATTCGCAGGAGATGGTTCGTAAAGTTACTCGCGAAGACAGCCGCCACATGTACCGCTTGCCGGTCCTTGTGCCGAAGCGTATGGACTAATGGGGAGAGGGATTTGGCTAATTTCTTGAGCAGTTGAAGCGTCCCCTCATCCTCAGACTCCAAGAGAAAAGGAACTTCCTCAAAATCAACTTTCTTGCCCTTGGTGAAGGACTGCAGGGGATAAAATACACCAGTATAGCTAGCTGAACTCTGGGAAAGCACCTCCAAAGAAATGGCTCCAGAGGTGTGTACCAAGACAGCTCCCTCGGGCAAAATCACCTGATCAGCTACTTCCGCTAGCGCATCGTCCTTGAGGGCTAGAATAAATAGCTGTGCCCTGCTTTCAGAAAAATCCAGGTCATCCTTCGGCGAGGCACTGTAAATCCGCTCGGTGATTTCCTTGGCTCTATGCAACTCTCGCGCATAGACTTCGGTGATTTCATGGCCTGCATTTTCGAGTGCTGGAGCCAAGTTCCAAGCCAAGTTGCCTGCACCTAGGATCGCTATTTTTATCTTCATCAAGAAATTAAGTCAATTTTCAGGAAAAGAAAAAGCCATCCCCTAGAACGGGAATGGCTGTAATTTTATTTTTATCGAATTTTAAATGTGCAGTGCTCGGTTATCCGTAGCTGCCAAACAGGCTTCTTTGAAGACCTCGGTGTAGGTCGGATGCGCATGGGACATTCGAGCGATGTCCTCAGCAGAAGCTCGAAATTCCATCGCTACAACTGCCTCTGCAATCATATCGGCTGTCCGTGGACCGATCATGTGTACACCAAGAATCTCATCAGTACTTGCATCCGCTAATACCTTGACCATCCCATCCGTATCCATAGAAGCACGGGCACGGCCGGAAGCCAAGAAAGGAAACTTACCCACCTTGTATGCTCTTCCCTGCTCCTTCAGCTGCTCTTCGGTATAACCCACAGCAGCCACTTCTGGCCAGGTGTACACTACTCCTGGGATCAAAAGGTAGTTGATGTGTGGCTTTTGGCCAGCGATGGTCTCTGCCACAAATACGCCTTCCTCTTCTGCCTTATGTGCAAGCATCGCACCTTTCACTACATCACCAATCGCGTAGATATGGGGAACGGCCGTTTGCAAGTGGTCATTTACTTCAATTTGTCCTCTATCCGTAACCTTAACCCCCGCAGCAGCGGCATTTAGGCCATCCGTATACGCTTTTCGACCAATCGATACCAAGACATAATCGCCTTTGATTTCTACGGTCTCTCCTTTCGCGTTTTCAGCTTTTACCACTACTTCTTTGCCGAGGTTTTCTACTCCAGTCACCTTGTGCTTGAGGAAAAATTCAAAGCCAATCTTTTTCAACGATTTCTGAAGTTCCTTACCTAGGCTTTTGTCCATGGTAGGAATGATAGACTCCATGTATTCTACCACAGAAACCTTAGCTCCCAAGCGGCCATAAACAGAGCCTAGCTCCATACCAATAACCCCACCACCAATGACGATGAGATGCTTAGGAATTTCCTTCATTTTGAGCGCCTCCGTAGAGGTAATGATGCGCTTCTTATCGATTGAGATGAATGGAAGGCTTGCTGGCTTTGAGCCTGTAGCAATGATGATATTTTTTCCTTGGATGTCGGTTGACGTACCATCTGCCTTGGTCACTTTGACCGTGTGCGCATCCACAAAAGATCCGAGTCCATGGTGGACATCCACCTTGTTTTTCTTCATCAAAAACTGAATCCCATCTACGTTTTGGGTGACCACCTCGTCTTTACGGGCAATCATTTGAGGAAGGTTGACCGCAAGGCCTTTCAAGGAAATACCGTGTGTAGCAAAGGTATGCGCTGCATTGTGGTAGTGCTCTGAGGAGTCTAGCAAGGCTTTGGATGGGATGCAACCCACATTCAAGCAGGTGCCACCAAGGGTGGAATATTTTTCAACCAAGGCTGTTTTCATGCCTAGCTGCGCAGCGCGAATGGCTGCTACATAGCCCCCTGGGCCCGATCCGATTACGATTACGTCGTACATTTTTTTAGAGTTTAGAGTTTAGATCCAAGAACCAAGACTCTATCGTCTCGTTTCTTGGCTCTTGCTTCTTGCCTGCCTACCGCAGGCAGGATTCTTGCTTCTTTGTTTAGACGCCAAACATCAACCTCGTCGGGTCTTCAAGCAATTGCTTGACACGAACCAAGAAGCTCACAGACTCGCGTCCATCGATGATGCGGTGATCGTAAGACAAGGCCAAATACATCATTGGTCGGATGACCACCTGCCCGTTTTCAGCAATTGGACGCTCCACAATGTTGTGCATTCCTAAAATCGCAGATTGCGGGGCATTGATGATCGGAGTAGACATCATGGATCCAAATACCCCACCGTTGGTGATGGTAAAGGTTCCACCGGTCATCTCTTCGATGGAGAGCTTGTTGTCACGAGCCTTTCCAGCTAGACGCACAATCTCTTTTTCAATTTGCTCGAAAGAAAGGTTCTCCGCATTTCGAATGACCGGTACCACCAAGCCTTTAGGCGCAGATACAGCTACCGAAATATCACAGAAATCATGAAATACGAGTTCGTTGCCATCGATTTGCGCATTGACAGCAGGCCATTCCTGCAAGGCTACGCAAACTGCCTTCGTGAAGAAAGACATAAAGCCTAGGCCTACTCCATGCTTTTCCTTGAACTGATCCTTAAACTTGGATCTTAGGTCCATAATAGGTTTCATGTTGACTTCGTTGAAGGTGGTCAACATGGCGGTTTCGTTCTTTACTGCCACCAAGCGTCTAGATACTGTCTTGCGAAGCGAAGACATTTTTTCTCTTCGGATCGCTCGAGCACCAGAGGCCGATACAGCAGGAGCAGCAGCAACTGCCGGTGCTGCCTTAGGAGCCGCCGCTGCAACTGGTGCAGAAGCCGCTAGGGCGTCCTCTTTAGTCACGCGGCCATCCTTACCTGTTCCGGCTAGATTTGCAGCTTCAATTCCTTTTTCAGCCAAAATCTTAGACGCTGCCGGAGAGGCATGTCCTGTGGCATAGTTTTCTGTAGTAGACACCGCTGCGGCTACTGGAGCAGCAGGTGCTGCGGAAGGTGCTAGTGCGGACGCAGATGCGCCACCCACTTCGATTCGGCAGATTAGCCCACCAATCTCCAACACATCCCCTTCTTTGGCTACCTGACGCAAGATCCCGGTAGCTTCAGCTGGAAGTTCAAACGTGGCTTTATCGGAATCTACCTCTGCAATGATCTCGTCTAAAGTCACAAAGTCACCGTCTTTTTTCAACCAGTTGGCAAGGGTCACTTCCGTGATGGATTCACCCACTGTAGGAACGATCATCTCTTTGACACTGCTTGGCGCAGCTGGACTAGCTGCCTGAACCACTGGAGTAGCTGCCGCTGGTGTTGGAGCGGAGGCTGCAGCGGTAGCAGAAGCTTCGATCACACAGATCAAGCCCCCTATTTCTACCGTGTCCCCTTCTTGAGCTTTGATGCGCAAGATACCGCTCGCCTCAGCTGGAAACTCAAAGGTTGCCTTGTCTGACTCCAGTTCGCAGAGTACCTCATCCAATTGAACTTGGTCTCCGTCCTTCTTAAACCATTGTCCTACCGTTACTTCCGAGATGGATTCGCCAACAGTAGGTACTCTCATTTCTTTGTTCATGGTCTTGTATTTTTTGCCTTGGAATAGCTCCCTAGGTGTTTTTTATAGCTTAATTTTGGTAATCCACCGCAAGGATTGCGGAGCTGGAGTTAAAGGCTTAGCGCCTGCGCAACCAGTGTTTTTTGTTCTTCTACGTGTACCTTGTTATAGCCCGTAGCTGGAGAAGCACTTGGCTTTCTCGCAATCACACGCATCGGAAGCTCCTGATAGAGCAAGCGAAGCAGGTAATTCCAATAGCCCATGTTTTCAGGTTCTTCCTGAACCCAGACTACCTCTGCTCCTTTGTAGGATTTGAGTACCTCCAAAAGCTGTGTTTTTGGTAGCGGATGAAGCTGCTCCAATCTCACCAAGGCCACATTTGAGATTTTTTCCTTTTCTCTAGCCTCTTCTAAGTCAAAATACACTTTTCCCGTACACAATACAACTCGCTTTACCTTCTTCGCATCCACTGTAGTATCTGGAAGCACCTCTCTAAATCGTCCTGAGGTAAACTCAGCTAGAGGAGAAACTACTTTCGGATGTCTCAACAAGGATTTAGGAGACATGACCACACATGGCTTTCTAAACTCCCAGGCTTGTTGTCTTCTAAGTAAGTGGAAGAAGTTAGATGGCTCGGTAATGTTGGCCACCACCATATTGTATTCTGCAGAAAGCTGCAAGAAACGCTCTGGCCTAGCATTGGAGTGCTCTGGTCCTTGGCCTTCGTAACCATGCGGAAGGAGCATCACCAAACCATTCATTTTTTGCCATTTGGACTCTCCAGAGGAAATAAATTGATCGATCATGGTTTGTGCGCCATTGGCAAAGTCACCAAACTGTCCTTCCCAAAGGGTTAGGGAATGTGGGTTGGCCATAGCATAGCCGTATTCAAAGCCAAGCACCGCATACTCAGAAAGCAGCGAGTTGTAGATGTAAAACTGACCTTTTCGGTCTTTCATTTCCAAAAGGGAATTGAAAGGCTGGTTGGTGTTCGCATCATGAATGACTGCATGTCGGTGAGAGAAGGTGCCACGTTGCACATCCTGTCCGGTAAGACGAACGGTTTTGCCTTCCAAAAGTAAGGATCCATAAGCTAGCAATTCAGCTGAGGCCCAGTTGAGCTCTTTGGTGTCAAAGAACATCTCCTTACGCTGCTTCATTTGGGCTTCAATCTGTTTGATTGGTCTAAAGCCCTTTGGTATAAAGGTGATGGCCTCGGCTACTTTTTCGATTTGCTCTTGGGTAATGCCTGTTTCCGGAGATCGCTCAAAATCCTCAGGCTTGGAGCGACGAAGGTTTGCCCATTCCGTTTCAAATTTGGTTGCTTGGTAAGGAAGTGGCTTTTCTTTGACCATGTTGAGGCGGTCTTGGAGCAGCTGACGGAATTCCTCGTCCATCTGCGTTGCAATCTTAGCATCAAAGTCCCCACGCTCAATCAGGCGCTTGGTATAAATCTCCCGTGGATTGGGATGCTTTGAAATGATGTTGTAGAGTTCTGGCTGAGTAAACTTCGGCTCGTCGGACTCGTTGTGTCCGTGACGACGGTAGCAGACCATGTCTACAAAGATGTCTTTGTTAAATTTCTGACGGAACTCAGCAGCCAATCTTGCAGCAAAAACAACTGCTTCAGCATTATCCCCATTCACGTGAATGACAGGAGCATCAATCACCTTAGCCACATCCGTACAGTAGATCGATGTACGAGCATCGTCAAAGTCAGTAGTAAAGCCAACCTGGTTGTTGATCACAAAGTGGATAGTTCCACCCGTGTTGTATCCTTTCAGACCAGCCATTTGGGTCACTTCGTACACGATCCCTTGACCTGCTACGGCAGCATCACCATGGATTAAGATAGGAAGTGCTTTTTTGGAATCTCCCTTGTGCGCATGGTCAATTTTGGCACGCAAAAATCCTTCAACAACCGGATCTACAGCCTCCAAGTGAGAAGGATTGGGAGCCAATTTTAAGTGAACCTTATTTTGCTCGGGTGTAAGAATATCAGAGGAGTAACCCATGTGGTACTTCACATCGCCATCGCCCATGGTAAGATCGGGCTTGGCAGTACCTTCAAATTCAGAAAAAATCTGCTCGTAGGTTTTGCCCATTACATTGGCAAGTACATTCAAACGGCCACGGTGTGCCATTCCGATCATCACTTCTTCCACACCATGCTGCGCAGCGGTATTGATCACGGCATCTAAGAATGGAATGGTACTCTCGCCCCCTTCTAGGGAAAAGCGCTTTTGACCGAGGTATTTGGTATGCAAGAAGTTTTCAAAAACAACTGCTTGATTGAGTTTAAATAGAATACGCTTTTTCTCTTCATGGGAAGGAGCAAAAGCCAAGGCTTCTTTCTCCACTTTGGATTTGAACCAATCCAGCATTTCTGCATCACGAATGTACAGAAACTCAAAACCCATGGGGCCTTCGTAGATAGTTTTTAGCGCATCTACTATTTGTGCTAATGTGGCCGCACCGATGCCAATTTCTTTACCAGCATCAAACACGGTTTGCATGTCATCCTGTCCCAATCCAAAATTCTCCGGATCAATCAAAGGCTTTCGATCTCGTCGTTCGCGAACAGGATTTGTTTTGGAACGCAAATGCGCTCTGGACCTATACCCATGAATCAAAGCACGAACTCGAATCTCTTTTGGAAGATTTTCCACATGCATGATGGTTCCTGAAAGAGCCGATGTTTTGGCTTCCACACTCGGGCTACTAGGCGGAACTCCTTCTCCATAGTGAGTGATTGCGAAATCAAAGCCATCAAAAAACTCCTTCCAACTCGGATCGATACTGGAAGGATCATTTTTGTAAGCAGCATACATCTCATCGAGGTAGGCTACATGGGCATTAGCGATATAGGTGAATTTATCCATGGTGCGATCTGATAATAACCAAAGCTAAATGGAAATATTAAAAT